>CAZIQJ010000011.1:0-23498 GCA_964541285.1 uncultured bacterium
CGCGCCGCTGGGGCTGGGGCGCGGGGGAGGGGAGGGCGGCGAGGGTCTTGTTGCTGTTCTCGATATCGGTGACGCGGGCGGTGAGAACGCGATCGAGCGCGCGATTCTCGTGATCGAGCCGCAGCGCGCGCACGTAGCTCGCGTTCGCCGTGCGCGCATTTTCCGCGGAGAAATCCGGCTGAAACCGGGGATTTCCCCGCTGAACCCTGATCGGCCCCGCCCTTAGTTCCGGTGAAAAATAACAGCGTCAGCCGCGGAAGACCGGATCTGCAAAATAAAACTCCGCACTGCCTTTTTGTTTGACCCGGTTCTTTTTCAGGTTTAACCTGTCTGTTCAGCGGCCCTTCAACAAACACCATACTTCCCGGAAGGTAAAAGGCTCGACGTTGAACTGGCATACCCTTGATCCATCAGAGACCTGTGATCTGCTCCAATCTTCCAAACACGGTTTGACCCTCCAGGAAGCCCAGGCCCGTCTGGCCAAAGAAGGTTTTAACGAATTAAAAGCCTCCAAAAAACGGCCGGCGATTTTTATTTTTTTCGCCCAATTTACGGATTTCATGATTGTGATCCTGATATTGGCGGCGGTTGTCTCTTTTTTTGTCGGAGACCTGAAAGACGCTCTCGCGATTCTTGCGATACTGGTCGTCAACGCAGTCATTGGTTTTACGCAGGAATACCGTGCAGAAAAAGCCCTGGAAGCCCTTCAGGCCATGACATCTTCCACTGCGGCCGTTTCAAGAGGCGGAAAAGCCGCTGTGATCCCCGCCCGTGAAATCGTCCCCGGAGATTGCGTGACTCTTGAAGCCGGCCGCATCGTACCGGCAGATTTAAGGCTGATCGAAACGGCAAATCTTACAATCGATGAATCCGCCCTGACTGGCGAATCCGTAACGGTCAAAAAGACCACGCAAAAGCTGACCGCTGAAGACATCCCTTTGGGAGACCGCACCAACATGGCCTACAAAGGCACCATTGTCAGTTCCGGCCGCGGAGTCGGGATCACGGTCATGACGGGTTTAAAAACAGAGATTGGAAAAATCGCTGAACTTCTCGAGTCTCAAACAGATAAGAAAACGCCGCTGCAGACAAGACTGGCCGGCCTGGGGAAAAAACTGACGGTCGCGGCACTCCTGATTTGCGCTGTCATTTTTGCTTCGGGCATTCTCAGAGGCGAGTCCGTCATCTCCATATTTATGGTTGCCGTAAGCGTCGCTGTGGCCGCCATTCCCGAAGCGCTGCCCGCGGTCATCACGATCTCTCTGGCGCTGGGCGCAAAAAAAATGGTGCAGAAAAAAATCCTTATCCGGAAACTGTCAGCGGTCGAAACTCTCGGGTCCGTGACTTACATTTGCACAGATAAAACAGGCACGCTCACTCAAAACCTCATGAAGGCCGGAAAATTTTACGCGAACAATGTTTTGACAGAAAGGCTTGTGAATGACACTGATTCGCTGAAGTTTATTCGATCGATCGCCTTGTCCAATGATGTTGTCCAGAATGAAAAAGGGGCCTTGCTGGGCGATCCAAGCGAAACCGCGCTTTACGAGGCCGCTGAGGAGGCAGGCTTCAAAAAGAAGGCCCTGGAGCTTGAGTTCCCCCGCGTATCCGAAATCCCGTTTGATTCAAACAGAAAATGCATGACGACCCTGCATCAAAAAAAAGAAGGCGGCTATATTTCTTTCACGAAAGGCGCGCCGGAAATCATTGCGCGGTTTCTTGCTTCCGGGGAAAAAGAGATGCTGCGTGTGAGCGAAAAAATGGCTGATGACGGCTACCGTGTGATCGCATTTGCTTTCCGGGAATGGCCGTCACTTCCGGAAGCCGCTGCGCAGACGGTGGAAAAGGACCTTCAATTTTCCGGGCTTGTGGGCCTCATGGATCCCCCCAGGGAAGAGGCCAGAGAATCCGTTTCTCTTTGCCGGCTTGCCGGGATCCGCCCGGTAATGATTACGGGCGATCATCCTGCAACGGCCAGGGCCATCGCTAAAACTCTTGGAATCTGGACCGGCAGCGCTGTCATGACAGGCCAGACGCTTGCGGCCGCTTCTGAGGATGAATTCCGAAAGCAGGTAGAAAAGATTGAGGTTTATGCCCGTGTTTCCCCTGAACAAAAACTGAAAATCGTCAAAGCATTGCAGGACTGCGGTCAATATGTCGCCATGACAGGCGACGGGGTCAACGATGCTCCGGCCTTGAAAAAAGCGGATATAGGCGTCGCCATGGGAATAAACGGCACTGATGTCGCGAAGCAATCCAGCTCCATGATTCTTCTGGACGACAACTTCAGTTCAATTGTCCGGGCAGTCCGTGAAGGACGAAAAATTTATGACAATCTGCGGCGGTTTGTAAAATATGCGGTGACAACAAACACAGCGGAAATATTGATTATTTTTCTGGGTCCGATTTTCGGGCTTCCCATCACCTTTTTACCCATCCAGCTTCTCTGGATCAATCTGTTGACCGATGGTCTGCCCGGCGTGGCGCTTGCCGCGGAAAAAGAGGAAAAGGATGTCATGAACCGCCCGCCAAGACCTCCCTCAGAAGGAATATTCGCCCACGGCATGAACTGGCATGTGCTGTTGATGGGGCTTTTAATGGCGGCGATCACTTTGATCGTTCAAAAAACCAACCTGCACCGGGAAGAATCTCATTGGCGGACCATGGCATTCACCGTGCTTTGCCTTTCCCAGCTGGCGCATGTTGTGGCCATACGCTCCGAAAAAGAATCTCTATTCAGAATAAACATCTTTTCAAACAAACCTCTCTTTTTTGCCGTTCTCCTTACCTTTGTTTTGCAGCTCGGAACCATTTATATTCCGTGGATGAACAGCGTTTTTCACACCTCGCCGCTTGGCCCCAAGGATATTCTCATGGCCGCTGCCGTTTCTTTCATCATTATCCTGGCGGTCGAGCTGGAAAAATGGGTGCGGAGAATGCTCCTGCATAAAAAAACTCATTTCTGATGCTGCTCCGTTGAGAAATCGGAGGCCTTCCGGCTTTCACTGTTTTTATTTTCTTCGCCCAAGCGTGTATAATGCACAGCTATGCCTTTCGAATATAAGCACTTTGTGACAGCCGACGGAAGCCCCACGCTCAGCCTTGGCCCGACCTGGGAGCGCATGCACGCTGAAGAGGGCGCATTCACGGAGCGGCAGATCATTTACCAGCCGCTCGTTGAAAATGCTTTTGAAAGCGTCCGCGAACCGGTGTTTCTGTCTTTGGGGCTGGGCCTGGGCTACAACGAGCTCATCATCGCTTTCGAGGCGCTTAAACGCGGCCAAAGCCCGGCGCTGATCGCAAGCTACGAATCCGTTGCCCCTCTTCGCGAAGCCTTTGTCCAATGGCTGACCGACGTGCCGTCAGTTCTCTCCGAAGTCTATGACCAGATCGCGGAACTTTATTCCCGGAAATATCAGCGCGAGGCGTCAGAAGCCAAGGCCTTCTTCCTCAAACTCCTGCTGGAGAAAAAATTTCAGCTTCTGGGAGCGGTGGAAGACTGTACGCCTCCCGTTTCCCACGGCATTTTATTTGACGCGTTCAGCCCCAAAACCTGCCCGCAGCTTTGGTCCCCGGAATTCCTGGACCGCTTTTTCGAAAAAGCTTCGGCCACCCCCTGCTTTGTCGCGACGCATGCCTGCAATGTTGTTTTAAAGCAGGCGCTCAAAAAAAACGGTTTTACGCTGGATATCCACAGAGGCTTTGGGCGGAAAAGAGAATCCCTCTCAGCCTTCCGGTACGCAAAAATTCCAGACAGTACGCGCTCTTTTGCCTGATTGGCGTTATAATGGGTGCCAGTCAGGACGCATGGTTCCATGCCCTGCAAAAGTGACCCAAGCCGTACAAGGAGTCTGTCATGATTAAAACTTCCGGTTACGCCGCAAAAGACCCCAAAAGCCCGCTGGTCCCCTTCACATTCGACAGGCATCCTCCCGGAGACGAAGATATTCAGATTGATATTCTTTTCTGCGGCATCTGCCACTCTGACCTTCATATCGCGCGCAATGAATGGAAGCACACGGTTTACCCTGTAGTGCCCGGACATGAAATCATCGGCCGCGTGGTCAAGGCCGGCGGCAAAGCCAGGAAGTTCGAGTCCGGAGACCTGGCCGGCGTGGGCTGCATGGTCGGTTCCTGCGGAACTTGTGAAAGCTGCCGGGACCATGAAGAACAGTTCTGCACCGGAGGCGCGGTTTTCACTTACAACAGCAAGGACCCGAAGGGCGGCATGACGTATGGCGGATACTCAAAAATCATCACGGTAAATGAAAAATTCGCGCTGAAAATCCCGGCGAACCTTGATCCCGCAAAGGCCGCGCCGCTTTTATGCGCGGGCATCACGACTTATTCTCCGCTGCGGCACTGGAAAGTTTCGAAAGGCCGGAAAACCGGAGTGGTGGGCCTTGGAGGGCTTGGCCACATGGGCGTAAAACTCGCGCATGCCATGGAAGCGCACGTTGTGGTTTTCAGCACCTCCCCTTCAAAAAAACAGGAAGCGCAGCGCCTGGGCGCGGACGAATTTATTCTGTCGAAAGACACGGCCGCCATGGAAAAGCACGCGGGGAGTTTTGACTTCATTCTGGATACGGTCTCGTTCTCTCACGACCTGAATCCATATCTTAATCTTCTGAAACGCAACGGCACCCTTTGCCTGCTGGGCGCGCCGGAAAATCCTCACCCTCCGGTCAATCCCGGGAACCTGATCTTCAAGCGCGGGAGCCTGGCCGGTTCGCTGATCGGCGGCTTGCGCGAAACACAGGAAATGCTGGATTTTTGCGGCCGTCACAACATTACATCGGATGTGGAGGTTATTCCCATCCAGAAAATCAATGAAGCGTATGAGCGTATGCTGAAAAGTGATGTGAAGTACCGGTTCGTCATTGACCTGGCTTCGCTCAAGTAGTTTTTTCAAAACAGCTCTTACTATCTGAATAAAGGCTGTGATCCCATGACACGGTTTTATCCCGCAACCCCGAAATTATGGTCCATCATCCCCTACGGGATTTACACGGCCATTGAACTTGCGTGGCGGTGCCGGCTGGTGCTGGACCGCGAAACCCTTCAGCGGCTCAAGGATATCCCCTCAGGAATCCACCTGATCATTGTGTGCAATCACGCGGATGAAATGGATATCCGCGTATTCATGGAATGCGCCCGGCGCGCGGGAAAACGCTTTCAGTTCATGGTCAATGCCGAAGCGTTTGAGGAAATGCGCGGCTTCGCGGGTTTCTGGATGACGCGCGTCGGCTGCTTTTCAGTCGAACGCGGCGCCGCGGACACAAAAGCACGCGAGCACGCCATTGAAACCATCAAGCGGGCGAAGGAAGCGCTGGTCATGTTTCCGGAAGGTGAAATTTATTATTTAAATGACCAGGTACAGCCTTTTAAAACAGGCGCGGTGCGGCTTGGCTTTGAAGCGCTTCAGGAAATCCAGCGCACGGATCCGGTGGCTTCGGTTTACATTCTTCCGGCCGCGATTAAATACTCTTACCAGAAACCCATTGCCGAGGCGCTGAAGCAGCGTCTGCAGCAGCTTGAAAACAAAATCCAGCTCAATCCCGGCACGCAGGAAATCCAGGCGCGCCTGACGCTTCTAATGAAACACGTCATGGAACGCTACCGCATGAAAAGCCCGCTGTCCGGCCCCTGGGTCTCGCGCTGGAACCGCATGACCGAAGATATCAGCGCGTGGAGAAGCTCCATCCTGACCCGTTTTGAAAAAAAATACGCGCAGATCTGGGACCGCCCCGCGCAGCAGCTCATGGACCGCGCCTACCGCTTGATCGCGGGAATCCGCGAACGCATGTCCAAGGAAACCGGCGCGGACGCGTCCAGACAGCGGGAGCTTCACCGGGATTTGTCGGACCTCAAGCGCACGGTATGGTTTGCCAGCTGGGCGCCGCAATATCATGAAAATAAACCATCCGCCGAAAGGCTGGCGGAAAGTGTCATCAAGCTGGAACGTGAAATCATGGGCACTCCCCGGCCCAAACCCCTGGGAAAACGTTCCGTGCGCATTCAGATCGGCGAACTGGTGAATCTTGGCGCTTTCGCCCGTGAATATGAAATGGATGAAAAATCCGCGTGCCGGAAAATCACGGACAAGCTTCAAAAAACCATTCAGGGCATGATCGAAAACGCGTCGCCCGCGGAAAAAATTCATGAATAAAAAAGTCACGGTCAAAAACCTGCACGTGCTGGCCGCAGACGGACAAAAAGTCTTTCTGGACCACTACGAAAGCGGCCATAAAAAACTGGTCATCATTGCGCATGGTTTTTTTAACAGCAAGTCGTCTGTTTTAATTAAAGGCCTCGCGGAAGCTCTGCTGGATCATTACGACGTTGCCATCCTTGATTTCAGGGGCCACGGACAAAGCGGCGGGCTGTTTTACTGGACCACAAAAGAATACCTGGACCTGGAAGCGGTCATTGACCGGCTTTCCCCTCAATATAAAGCCATAGGCCTTATCGGTTTTTCCCTGGGCGCAGCGACCAGCATTATCACCGCTTCACGCTCGGACCGTATCCAGAGCCTGGTGGCCGTCAGCCCGCCCACGGAATTCAGAAAAATCGAATACCATTTCTGGAAGCTGGACCCGGACCATGATATTTTTTACAACCTTGTGGGCGAAGGCCGCTACGGAAAAGGCGTGCGCCCCGGCCCTTTCTGGCTGAAAAAGGACAAGCCGATTGTCTGCGTCAAAAAAGTGAAGGCGCCGATCCTTTTTATCCACGGAACAAAAGACTGGCTGATCAAACCCGCGCATTCCATGCGGCTGTTTGAGGAAGCTTCCGGAAAAAAAAGACTGGAGCTTATCAGCGGCGGACCTCACGCGGAGTATCTTCTGCTCAAAAAAAAGGAAGAAACCCTCAAGCCCATTCAAGAATGGTTCCGAGAAACCCTTTAAATGTTTTTTGAATTCATCTTAACGCTCCTCGCCTTTATAGCCGGTGCCGTGGCGTCTATCGCGGGCTTCGGCATCGGAAGCCTGCTGACGCCCGTGCTCGCGGGAAAGCTGGGGACCAACCTCGCCATTGCCGCTATTTCCATTTCCCATTTTCTGGGCACCGCGCTGCGGTTCTGGAAACTCAAAAGCCATATCAACAGAAAAGCCCTGCTGCATTTCGGCATCCTGAGTGCGGCCGGCGGCCTGACCGGCGCGCTGTTTCACGCTTTTATAAGTTCGCGGCGCATGACAGTTGTTTTAGGCGTCATCCTTGTCTTCGCCGGCTTCAGCGGGCTTTTCGGCCTCATGGAAAAAGTAAAACTCAAAGGCCCTGCGGCCTGGATGGCTGGCGCTTTGTCCGGACTTTTTGGCGGGCTGGTGGGCAATCAGGGAGGCATCCGTTCGGCCGCGCTGCTGGGCTTTGATCTTTCCAAACAGGCTTATGTGGCAACAGCCACGGCCATTGCCCTGATTGTGGACATTTCCAGAATGCCGGTTTATTTTTTCATTGAACGGCAAAACCTTGTCCGGATCGCGCCCCTCATCTTCATCATGAGCCTGGGCACCATGGCCGGGACCCTGGCGGGCACGCGCCTGCTGTCCTGGATTCCTGAAAAAGTATTCAAACGGCTGGTTTCCGGAACGGTTTTAATTCTGGGAATTTTTACCCTGCTTCAGGCAAGATAGCACTCGCCCGCAAACCGCCTGCCCGTGTATAATATTTCCGCGTTTTTAAACCGGAAAAAGGAGAAATTCATGGTCAAGGCCATTCCCGAAGGTTCCCATTCCATCACCCCGGCTTTCACGTTCAAGGATTCCGGGAAAGCCATTGATTTTTACAAAAAAGCCTTCGGCGCCGAAGTTCTTGGTGTTTTTAAAAACCTGGACGGCAAGGGCATCATGCACGCCAGTATCAGGATCGGCGATTCCATTCTGATGATGGGTGATGAAAATAAAGGCTGCAAAAGCGCTGAAACACTCGGCAGCTCGCCCATGAACCTTTTTCTTTATGTGGAGGACGCGGACGCGGCCTTTAAGCGGGCCGTGGACGCGGGCTGCAAAGCCATGATGCCGGTCGCTGACATGTTCTGGGGAGACCGGGCCGGAAATGTCACGGACCCTTTCGGTTACCGCTGGATGATCGCCACGCACAAGCGGGACCTGACACCTGAACAGATTCGAAAGGAAGCGGAAACCTTTTTCGCGCAATGGGCGAAAAATCATCCGGAATAAGACCATGGGCCGCATCCTCTTTCTCTTTTTGATCCTTACCACGGTTTTTTCCGGTGTCTCGTTTGCCGCTCCCGCGGAACTGGAGATCACGGCCCTGGATACAGGCTATGCCGACTGCTTTCTTGTCCAGTCTCCGGACGGAAAAAATATTCTTCTGGATTCCGGAGACACGGAAAAACCGGATCTCGTTGCGGATTTCCTGAAGCAGAAGGGCATCACGAACCTGGATTTGATTATCCTGTCGCACCCGCACAAAAACCATTTCGGCGCCATGTTCCGTGTGCTGAAAGAAACGCAGGTCCGGGAAATCGTCTGGAACGGCGATACGCATCAGGAAGATCCCTTCGCCTCCCTGCTCGCCCTGATTGAAGAGAAGAAAATCCCCCTGCGCGCGCTCAAGGCCGGCGACAAGCTCAAAATTTCGGGGGACCTGGAATTCACGGTCTTTCATCCGGACGGAGACATGACGGAAAACATTAACAACAACGCGCTTGTTCTGAGAATGGCTTACGGAAAAACTTCCGTGCTTTTCACGACCGATGTCGGCTATGGAGTCCAGGACGCTCTGATCAAGGAATACGGCAAAAAACTCACTTCAGATATTGTCCAGGTCCCCCATCACGGCGGACCGGTGAGTGAAAAGTTCACCAAATTTTTCAAACCGGTTTTTTTCGTGCTTTCGACAGGGCCGAATGAATGGGGCCAGCCCAGGGAAGACCAGATGGCTAAACTGCAAAGCCCGGTTCTGCGGACAGACAAGGATGGAAATATTGTATTCCGGTCTGACGGAAAGAAAATTCAGAGGGTTATTTAAGGCAAGTTTCCGCGATTTCAATCACGGCTTTTTGCGCGCGGTCCAGCGGCGCGCTCAATCTCCAGGCCACGCCGATCCCGCGCAGCGGCCGCTCCGCCGGGCTGAAGGGAATAAATTTCAGCCGGAAACCTGAAAGCCGGCTGACTGCCATTTGAGGCACAAACGTCACGCCCTCTCCTGCCTCCGCCAGAGCCAGTACGGAAGTCAGGCTGCTGCCCTCAAAAACCACGCGCGCGTCGGTCCGTGCAAGCTTGCAGAACTGAATCGACTGCTGGCCGAAGCAGTGTCCTTCCTTCAAAATCAAAAGTTTTTCCTGAAGAACGTCCTGCCGCGTCACTGTTTTCTTTGAAGCCAGCCTGTGTTTTTCCGGAACCGCCAGAAAAAAAGGCTCCTGCTTTAAAACCCGCGAAGAAATCCCTCTGTCTTCCAAAGGCAGCGCGAGAATTCCAATGTCCAGGTTCCCCGCCCTTAATTTTTCAAGAAGCACTGATGTGGTTTCTTCATGGAGTTCCATGCGCACCAGCGGCGCGGTCTTGCCCAGGCGAATGATAATTTCCGGCATGAGGTAAGGCCCGATCGTGGGAATAACTCCCACCCGGACAGTCCCGGAAACAGCGTCCGCGTCTTCCCGGAGCTCCTGCACGCCCTTTTGAAGCTGGTCCAGAACCGAAAGCGCGTGAGGCAGGAATTTCTTTCCGGCCGCGGTCAAACGCGTGCTCTGGGGTGAACGCTCAAGAAGCGGGGCGCCCAGTTCCTTTTCCAGCTTCTGGATCTGCTGGCTCAGAGTCGGCTGGGTCACATGCATCTTTACGGCTGCGCGATTGAAGTGCAGTTCCTGGGCCACGGCAATGAAATAACGGAGTTGCTGGATGTCCATAATAGCTAAATCCTATCTTGATTATAATCATAATCGATTTGAGCTATATATGCAAGGGCCGTATCATTTGTTTGTGGGCAGCGCGCCCGGAAATAACCCAAAGGAGAACATGATGCTGAAAGTCGGAGACGTATTTCCAAAGTTCAAGGTCAAGGCGACGGTTTCAAGCGACATTAAAAACTCATTCCAGGAAGTCACGAGTGAAAGCTACCCTGGAAAATGGCTGGTGGTCTTTTTCTGGCCCAAAGACTTTACCTTCGTCTGCCCCACTGAAATCGAAGGGTTCGCGAAGCTCGACAAGGACTTCAAGGAACGCGACGCGCAGCTCCTGGGCGGAAGCACAGACTCGGAGTTTGTCCACCTGGCATGGCGCAAAGACAAGAAAGAGCTGAATGACCTGCCCTTCCCCATGCTGGCCGATGTGAAGCGCGAGCTGGTTTCCGCGCTTGGTGTTCTGGATGAAAAGGAAGGCGTGGCCCAGCGCGCAGTTTTTATCGTGGACCCGCAGGGCGTGATCCGTTTTGTCATGGTCACGGACCTGAACGTAGGCCGCAACCCGCAGGAAGTGCTGAGAATTCTCGACGCCCTGCAGACAGATGAACTCTGCCCGTGCAACTGGCAAAAAGGCCAGAAAACCCTGAATGTCGGATAAAGGAGAATTTATGGAAACTGAAAAAGAGATTTTTCCGGATTACGCCAGAGACATCAAAATCAACTTTCAGAACCTTCTGACCGGGGACGGCAGCCCGGGCCTGACACAGGCCCAGGCCGCGGGTTCGGCGCTGGCCGCGGCTTACGCATCCAAAAGCCCTGAAGCCGTACGGCTGGTGCTCGAAACCGCGGGAAGCGCGCTGACGCCCGAGCAGATCAAGGGAGTCAAAACTTCAGCGTCTGTCATGGCCATGACCAATATTTACTACCGCTTTCTGCACCTGGTCAATGACGGCGAGTACGCGGCCATGCCCGCGAAGCTGCGCATGACGGCCATCGGCAACCCGGGCATTGAGAAAACTGATTTTGAAATCTATTCGCTCGCGGTTTCAGCCGTGAACGGATGCGGATACTGCGTGGAGTCGCACGCCAAAAAACTCGCGGGATCCGGCGTTCCCAAGGAAGGCGTTCAGTCCGCGGCTCGCATCGCTGCCGTTGTGCATGCCGCGGCCCAGACTTTTTTCATTGAAAAAACAGCGTCATAATCAGAAGCATGGTTTCAGCAGCAGGTTTCTGGTAAGCTAAAAAACCACAAGGAGGCTGACATGAAAGCACAAAGCGCTATTCCGATTGACGTCGGTATCAAGACTGCGGACCGCGAGAAAATCGCGTCGGGCCTTTCTCGCCTGCTGGCGGATACTTACACGCTGTATCTCAAGACTCATAACTTTCACTGGAACGTCACCGGCCCCATGTTTCAGACGCTCCACCTGATGTTTGAGCAGCATTACAATGAATTGTGGACTGCTGTGGATTTGATCGCAGAAAGGATCCGCTCGCTCGGCGTGCAGGCTCCCGGAAGCTACTCGGAGTTCGCATCGCTCAGCTCCATCAAGGAAAGCCGCGGCCATGTCAAAGCCGAAGACATGGTCCGCCTTCTTGTGGAAGGCCATGAAGCCGTGATCCGCACCGCGCGTTCGATTTTCAAGACCGCGGAAAAGGCGCAGGACCAGGTCACCCTTGACCTGCTGACCCAGCGCATGCAGGTGCATGAAAAAACCGCCTGGATGCTCAGGAGCCTGTCCGAATAAACAGGCTGTTGACTCAAAAAGCACCGGAAGCAGCCCTTCCGGTGCTTTTTTTCTTTCCCTCCCCCCCCTCTCAAACCCGCATCCCGCAAGGAAAAACCCGCTTAAAGCAAAGTTTCAGGGGCTCCGATATAGTAACCAGCACCCGGAGAGGCTTTAAGCCTCTCTTTTTCCACCCTTATGGAGGTTTTCTTTCGTGGCTTCTCCAAAAGAGTTCGACAAGCTTGGCTATCTTGAATCAGTCATCGACGACATTGCCGATATTGTGACGATCCTTGAGGCGAATGGCAGCATCCGCTATGAAAGCCCTTCCATCACCCCCATCCTGGGCTGGGCACCGGCTGAAATGAAAGGTAAAAACGTTTTCAGTTTTATCCACCCGGAAGACTACAAAAGAGTTTTTGATATCTTTATGGCCAGCCTGGCGGTAAGAGACAAGAAAGAAAAAGTCGAGCTCCGCTTCAAGCACAAGAATGGAACCTGGCGGTACCTGGAAAGCATCGCGAAAAACCTTCTCTTTGACTCCAATGTAAAGGGAGTCGTGGTTTGCTCCAGAGACATCACAGAACGGCGTGAAGCGGAACTTCAATTACGCCTTCAGTCAAAAGCCCTGGCCGCGGCCTCAAACGGCATTGTCATCACCGACAGGAAAGGAACCATCCAGTGGGTGAATGCCGCGTTTACCACCATGACCGGATACGCTTTCGAAGAAGCCGTAGGAAAAAATCCCCGCATTTTAAAATCAGGCGAGCAGCCTCCCGAAACCTATAAAAAATTATGGACGACGCTCCTCTCAGGAAAAACCTGGGCCGGGGAAATCATCAACCGGCGCAAGGACGGCTCCCTTTATTTTGAAAAACAGGTCATCACGCCGGTCATGAATGACGCTCATGAAATCACTCATTTCATCGCTATCAAGGAAGATATCAGCGATGACAAGAGACTTGAAGCCCAGTTCCGCCAGGCCCAGAAAATGGAGGCCGTGGGCCGGCTGGCCGGGGGCGTTGCGCATGATTTCAATAATATCCTGACCGTCATCCTGGGGCAAGCGGACCTGCTGCTTTTTAAAACCAATCTCGATGAATCGGTGCGGTCCGGAGTTGAAGAAATCAAAAAATCGGGTGTGCGGGCCGCGAACCTGACGCGCCAGCTCCTGGCTTTCAGCCGCAAACAGATTTTACAGACCAGGCTTCACGACCTGAATGAAATCATCGTGGGGACAGACAAAATGCTGCGCAGACTTTTGGGCGAAAACATTGAGCTCGTGACCCTGCTTGGTGAAAAAATGAAGCCTGTCAAAGTGGACGCCGGACAAATGGAGCAGGTCATCATGAATCTGGTGATCAACGCGCGGGATGCCATGCCCAAGGGCGGCAAAATTATCATCGAGACTTCCGAAGTGACTGTGGATCAAAGCAAAACAGCCAATTACCCCGGAATGACTCCCGGAGATTATCTGCTGGTCAAGGTCCAGGACAATGGCACCGGCATCACCCCTGAAGCAAAGGCGCATCTTTTCGAACCTTTCTTTACCACAAAGGAAAGAGGAAAGGGAACCGGGCTTGGACTTGCCACGGTTTACGGCATCATCAAACAATCCAAGGGTTTTATTTACGCGGAAAGCGAACCGGGCAAAGGAGCCTCTTTTCTGGTCTTTCTGCCGCCCGCCGAGGAAGAGCTGTTTCCTCCGGAAGAAATCAAAAAAAGAGATATTCCCACCGGCCATGAAACCGTTCTGGTCGCGGAAGACGAAGAACTTGTCCGCGCGCTGACATCAAGAGTCCTGACGCGGCAGGGCTTTACGGTCCTTGAAGCGAAAAACGGGCTTGAAGCCATGCGAATCTGCGCCAGCCCGAAAGGGCGTAAGATTCAGCTGCTGCTTACGGATATGGTCATGCCCTACATGGGAGGAAACGAGCTGGCGGAAAAATTCCTGGGCATGCTGCCCGGTACTCCGATCATCTTCACATCAGGCTATTCTGACCAGAGCACGGTCCAGAAATGGCTCGACCAGGGTTACCAGTTTCTCCAGAAACCCTACACCTACGCGGAATTATTGACCCTGGTGCGCGCGGTTCTGGATAAAAAGAAGTAGCCTTACTGTTTTTCCACGACTGACTTCAGCTTTGAAAGCCCCTGTTCAAACTGCCCGCCCACCATCTTGTCGCAGTTCATAAACAGGCCCATGGCCTTGCTGACAAAATTATTCTTTCCGGACATGGTCCATGTCACGGAAGTTCCCGCGCCTTCAGAACGGAAAGAAAATTCCACGTCATTGCTGGCTTTGAAAGGCTTTAAGAAATCAAGCTTCATGCGGATGATTTCATTCGGACGGACTTCGGTCGCCGTCATGCTTCCCTCACCCACCTGATGATTGCCGGACCAGGCATAAACAGCCCCCGGACCCGAAGACGGGCCTGAATAAGTTCTTTTCATGTCCGGATCAAGCCCGGCCCAGGGCGACCAGGTCTCCCATTTCCGGAAATCACTGACATAATCAAACACATTCGCCGCCGGAACATTGATGACCGCAGAACGGGAAACCCTGAATTCATCCGGCCTCATGAAAATCACCACGGCCAGCACCGCGGCAGCTATCACAACGATCACAAGAATTTTTGAAAGCATTTGAACTACTCCTTTTTTTTAACTGTTTTTTCCAAGATACGCGGCCAGCTGCTCAAAGGTCCCGGTCCAGCCGCCCTTCATACTCTCAAACCCGTCATCGAAGGTCTTCTGCTCTACTTCCGTGGGATCCATCGGAGACCACTGAACAGTAAACGTGGTTTTGCCCGCATTCTCAGTCAAAGTAATGATGGAAAACATGCGCAGCGGCCAGGTCGGACCCAGAGGATGGCGCGTGACCCCCGCGTTTTCGTCCGAAAATGAATTTTCAAAAACAATTTTTTCCATCGGAACGATTTCGCGGTACACCTGCTTGCCCCACATGTCCTGCCCGGCATAACGCATGCCGTAGTGATACATACCTCCGGGCCGGAAATCCATTTTGCTTGAAAGAATTTTGGCCCCCTTGGGTCCCCACCACTCCTTCATGCGTTCAGGTTCGGTGAAGGCCTTCCAGACCAGCTCGCGCGGCGCGTTAAACGTGCGCGAAATAATAAACGTACCGGCTATTTCGCCCAGGCGGTCGAGGCTCTGCGCCCAGCCCTGGTTCATGCCCGCAATATGCGGAGCGCCTTCAGGTCTCGCGCTGGAAACCTTTGCCCGCACCATCAATTTTGTTGCCCCCGCTTCTTCATCTTCAAAGGTCACGGTGGTCAGGACTTCAAAAAGTGGTTTTCCTTTTTCATCCAGAGCGGAGCTGGTGAAAACCAGCCTTTCATTTTCCACGATCTCTTTGAACGTTCCGTTCATGGGATAGACCTTCCCGTCCGGTCCTCGCATATCGATATGCATGGCGCCGCCGGGCCGAACGTCGATTTCACAGCGCGGATTGGTAAATCCGCGGGGTCCCCACCACTGCGCCAGCCGGGCCGGATCCGTCCATGACTTGAAGACCCTCGCGCGCGGCGCGCTGATAAAGCGGGTCAGGACCACCATTTTTTCTCCGCTCTGTTCCGCCAGATAAGTTTCGAGCCGGCTCAGGGTCTGATTGCCGCCCTCCAGGGCCTTGTAGGTGGCCGCGACCCGGACACGTTCTTCAGCGTCCGGAAATTCCATGCGAAGGGTCAATCGGGTTTTGTCTCCCAGGGCCTCAAAAGTCCAGCTGCCCCTGAAGCAGACTCCCTTGTCACCGGGCTTGCTGCCGGTTTGCTGGAAAACAAGCTTCTCAGGCTTCACCACTTCGATGAAAGTTTTGTGATTGGGATAATCGACACCGTCCGGACCGTGCATGGTGTGGCGCCACACCCCGCCCGGCCGCACATCCATTTCGTGAATGGTTGTGGTAAACCCTTCCGGTCCCCACCATTTCACCACCTGCTTCGGGTCAATCACGGCTTCGAACACGCGCTCGCGCGGAGCATTCAGCACGCGTGTGATGACGATTTCCCTGCCCGGATCCTTTGCCGCCGTTTTGTTTTGAGTATTCATGGTTTCCTTTCAGGCGTTGACCAGGGTCTTGAATCCGCCCCAGAACATACGGCGGCCGTCAAAAGGCAGGTTTTTGGGGTCGCACATGGCCGCAAGGCGCTTGTCTTTCATGACTTTTTTATTCACGCTGTCGCGGTGCGCGCGGGATTTGTAAACCACATAGGCGAACACCACGGTTTCCCCCGCTTTTGCTTTCACGCTCTGTGGAAAGGACGTCCATTTACCGGGCTTGACGTCGTCGGCCACACATTCGACATATTCCAGCGCGCCGTGCTCGCGCCAGACTTTGCCCGCTTTTTCCGCCAGCTTTTTGTAATCATTCAGTTTTTTCTTCGGAACCGGGACCACATAACCATCAACATAATTCGCCATGACACACCCCTTTTTTTATTTTTTTTCGTTAAAAACTTTTTGCGCCAGATTCTGAAGCGCGCTTGTCCATCCCTCTTCGTGCGTCTTCTCGCCGGCCATGTCCGTAAACCGCTCATGCGTCACCACTACCTCGGTCCCCCCGTCCTTGTCCCTGAAATCAACGGTCACGACAGAGCCCGACTGGTCCGGCTCTTCCCACTCCCAGGTAAAGACCAGTTTTTCATCCGGAATGATCTGCCGGTAGGTACCGAAGGTCACAAATGTCTTATGAATGTCCTTCATGGCGATTCGGTATTTTCCGCCCACGCGAGGGTCCGCCGAGACTTCGGCCACATCCAGGTCCTGCGGACAAAACCATTTCTTCATGACTTCCGGTTTTATCCAGGCCTCAAAAACTTTTTTCCGCTCCGCTTTGATAACACGTGAAACCTGAAGACGGACCTGGGGCTGGGTCATTTGCCGCCCTCCTTTTTCTGCATTTCATCAAGATAGTTTTCAAGAGCGTCCAGCCTTGCTTCCCAGAACTGGCGGTAATTTTCAAGCCAGTCGTCAGCTGTGGACATGGCTTCCGCGTTCAGACTGATGTAAGTAAAATTACCGGCCCAACGGCGCTGCACCAGACCCGCGCGCTCCAGAACCTTGACATGTTTGGAAATGGCGACAAGCGACATATCAAAAGGCTCGGCCAGTTCTGTCATGACGCGTTCTTTCCGCGACAGATTCTTGAGGATCCTGCGGCGCGTGGGGTCCGCGAGCGCCTGAAAGACAAGATCGAGGTCGTATTTACATTTAACCATATGGTTAAATGTATACCGGAAACAGGAATCCGTCAATGCCGTATTTTCAAAAAGATGGAAACGGCTCTTTCCCCCTCGGCTCCGCCCCTCGGGGCTTACGCCGCCTTGCCATCAAATTTGCCCGGGTTTTACATCCCAGGGCCTCGTGATGGTGTATAAAAGAGCCGTAGTTTATGAACGGAAAATCAACCCGGGAGGTGCGGTATGAAAACCAATCTTCTGTACTTGAAGCGCTCTGAAGTTCCGGCTCGTTCCAGCCGTCTGCTGTTCAGAAGCGACAGAAGAAAGAGGCTCTTCCAGCTCAGCCAGGAATGGCTGGTTACGAACGCTTCTTTTTTTCTGCCGTAGGTTTCAGATCAGTAATCGGTAAGCGTTTTGGGCGGCACGGCCGCACGAAGAGCGTTTAAAATCGAGAGAAGGTCGATTCCTTCCTGAATCACGGCGCCCATGACGGGCGTGAGGAATCCGGCCGCGGCCAGAGCAATCCCCGCGAAACTCAAAAGGATACCGCCCAAAGCGCTCTGCAGGGCAATGGCGCGCATCCTGCGCCCGATATGCATCAGCTCATCAATTTTCCCAAGAGAACTTTCCATGATCACGGCTCCGGAAGCATCGCTGGTGATATCACTGTTTCTTCCTATGGCAATTCCAACCGTCGCGGCCATGAGCGCGGGCGCATCATTGATGCCGTCACCCGCGTAAAGCGTTTTGGCTTTCCGGGTTTCAGCTTTGACAATCTCGAGCTTTTCTTCCGGGCTTTTTTCCGCGTGAATTTCCGTGATCCCCACTTTTTCAGCCAGGTAACGGACTTCAGACTCGCGGTCCCCTGAAACAATCATGGCCCGGTTCAAATGGTGCCTGGGGCTGAGATGCTGGATAAATGCCAGACCTTCCGGCCTTGGCGTGTCGCGGAACCTGAAGAGAGCGGCGTAAGTTCCATTGACCAGCACCGCGCATTCAAGCCCTTCTTCGGTGGAAGGAACATTCGAAGCTCCGGGAACAGCCGTCTTCAGCAGCGTTTTACGGCCCGTCACCTGAATTTCAAGGCCGGATATTTTTCCCCGCAATCCCTGCCCGGGCACTTCCTGAATCTCGGAAGCGTCACGCAGCGCCGCATTTTCCTTTTTGGCAGCTTCCAGAACCGCCTGCGCCAGCGGATGTTTTGAATAGCGTTCAAGGGCTGCGGTCAGACTCAGGATTTCATTTTTTTCATACCCGGGCGCACAGATGATTTCAGAAAGCTGGGGCTGCCCGTAAGTCAAAGTCCCGGTCTTGTCAAAAATGGCCACGCTGCATTCTTCTATTTGTTCAAGAATGGCCGGATTCTTGACTACAATCCCCTTGCGCGCGGCCAGTGAAATCGAGCCAATGACCGCCACCGGAATCGCGATCAAAAGCGGACAGGGTGTGGCAATCATGAGGACGGAAAGGAAACGGACCGGATCTCCGCTGACTATCCATGTCATACAGGCCGCGGCCAGGGCAGCGGGTCCGTACCAGGCCCCAAGACGATCGGCAAGGCGCCTGATCGCGGGCTTGTTTTTTTCGGAATTCCGCAAAACTTCGACAATGCGGGCGTAACGGGAATCCGCAGCCAGCTTTGAGGCGCGAATCGTCAGCGCGGTTTCTCCATTGACCGCGCCGGAAAGCACGGCGGAACCCGGAGCTTTGCCGATTTTAAACGGTTCACCCGTCAAATAGGCTTCATCCATCGTGCCCCGGCCTTCAATAACCACGCCGTCCACCGGGCATATCTCATGCGGGAAAATAACCAGAACATCTCCGGGCCGGATATCGCTGACCGCAATGTCCGTCAAATCCGTGCCTTTGCGGCAGTGGGCGGCCGAGGGCATCCGCCGGGCCAGGGCCTTGAGCACCGAGGAAGCGTTGCGCAAGGCGAAATCTTCAAGTGCCCGGCCGCCGGAAAGCATGAAGACCACAATGACGCCAGCCAGATACTCGTGAAGAAGGAAGGCGGCAATGATGGAAATACCGGCAAGAAAATCCGAACTGAACTCCCGCTTAAAAAGTTTCAGGACCAGCTCGAAGAGAAGCGGAAGACCACCGGCTGCAAGGGCCATTCGAAGAAAACCCGAGGCAGATTCAGGCGGCATCCTGAATGCGAAGCGAAGCAGAAGGTACAGCGCAATGAGAAGGGCGGAGGCGGCCGCGATCAGGCCGTTTCTTTTTCTCCATATTTCCGGGAAAATTTTCCGCATTTTAAATTCCTTAAAATTTAAAAGTCCGGCAAAAAAACTCCATGCAGAACCGGGGAGTTATCAACCTTATCCCCCGCGGCTGTTTCGTAGTATAATCCTTTTCATGGAAAAAGTTCCGGATTTAAAAATCAGCTCAGGCTATATTTTCGTCAATAACGCTCCAGCGCTTGCGGAAATGACGCGCGCGCTCAAGAGCACGCCCCGCGCCGCCATAGACACCGAGGCGGACAGCCTGCACCATTACTCGGGAAAAGTCTGCCTGATCCAGATGAGCTTCCTGGGTAATAATTATATTATCGACCCTTTCGCGGGTTTCGGGCTGGAGGAGTTCCTTGAAGTTCTTTCCGGAAAAGAGCTTATTTTCCAGGGCGCGGACTATGACCTGCGCATGATGAAAAAATCCTTCGGGTTCCGCCCCAATGCCCCGATTTTCGATACCATGGTTGCAGCGCAAATGCTGGGCTACGAGAAAATCGGCCTGGCCGCGCTGGTTGAAAAATTCTTCGGCGTGGTGCTTTCAAAATCCGGCCAGAAAGCGGACTGGGCGCAGCGCCCCCTGCCCGAGCGCCTGCTGACCTACGCATCAGACGACACCAAATACCTGGAAGCCATTGCGGACATCATGTCCGCGGAGCTTAACAGGCTGGGCCGCATGGCCTGGCACCGTGAATGCTGCGAACGCGTGGTCAAATCCTCCGGCCTTCCGGAAAAAAATGAAGACAAGGAAGCCTGGCGCGTGAAAGGCTCTTCCAAAATGAGTTCGCAGGAACTGGTGTACGTGTTCGAACTCTGGAAATGGCGGGATGAAGAAGCCCGCAGAAAAGACCGCCCGGCTTTCTATATTCTTCAGAATGAAGACCTGGTCGCGCTGGCGGCCTGGCGCGCGCAAAATCCGCAGGCGCCGCTCCAGCAGGGCCCTGAATTTCTCAAAAGGTTCAAGGGTGAAAAGCTGACCCAGCTCGAAAATGCCGTGCGGGCGGCTGACAGCACGCCGCGTGAAAAGTGGCCGCTTCCCCAGAAAAGAGCGGAATGGACGGACGAACGCCCGGACCCGGAAAAACTGGATGCTTTGACCGCAGCCTGCAAAAAAATCGCGGAAGGCCTGAAAGTCGAGGCTTCCTTCGTGGCTTCGCGCGCGGCCCTGACATCCGTGATTATGAACAAACCCCGGTCGCTTGAAAAAGTCATGGAGGTCAGCGGCCTGATGAAATGGCAGGCGGAACTGCTGATGCCCGCCATCCAGACCGCGCTTGGCAAAAACTGACGCTCCGCCGTAAGAGGAATTTTTAATGCCTTCCAAATTCAACACCCGGGTCGTGATCGCCTTTACCGCGGTCTACACCATCTGGGGCTCAACTTATCTGGCCATCCGCTTCACTGTGGAAACCATTCCGCCGCTTTTGTCCGCGGGCCTGAGGTTCCTGATTGCCGGGCTTCTGATGTATCTTTACTCCCGCTTCAAACAAAAACAGCCTCGCCCGGGCAAACAGCACTGGCGCTCCGCTTTTATTGTGGGAGGGCTGATGCTTCTGGGCGGTAACGGCACCATTGTCTGCGCCCAGCGCTATGTGCCGTCCGGCCTGACCTCGCTTCTGGTCGCGACCGTGCCGCTGTGGATGGTGCTTGTCCAATGGCTGGGCTTTGGAGGAAGAAAACCCGCGCACGGCGTCTTTCTTGGAATTGCCATGGGCCTGACCGGCGTCTGGTTCTTGATGGCGTCCAATTTTTCGCATCTTGACGCGGGCCGTATTCCGCCTGGCGGAGCCATGGCGATTCTGGCAGCTTCGCTCTCCTGGTCGGTTGGATCGGTTTACTCACACAAAGCTCCGCTGCCCCGCGCGCCCATCCTGTCAACCGCCATTCAAATGCTGGCAGGCGGAACTCTTCTTTTATGCGCGGGGCTGCTCAAGGGAGAATATGAACTTCTGAATATCGCGAAGTTCAGCGCGAAATCAGTGGCCGCTTTCATTTACCTGATTTTGATCGGTTCGCTCATCGGATATACGGCCTATATCTGGCTTTTAAAAAATGTGGGCGTGGCGCGCACTTCGACTTACGCCTTTGTCAACCCGGCCGTTGCCGTGTTTCTGGGATGCGTTTTCGCGGGAGAAACGCTCAGCCCGCAGACCCTGCTGGCAGGGCTTTTTATCATTATTGCCGTGATTTTGATCACGACTTTTCACAAAAAGTCCGAGGCCATCACAGTTTAGGGCCGGGGCCCTAAAAAAGGGCTTTTTTGCTCTCCACCGGCCCGGCCTGACAGCCCGTATAACATATCCCCTTTTTGTCTCAAATACGTATATACTATGCCAAGCGTTTCCCGGAAGGTCCGGACGCTTCTTTTATTCACTTTGCCCTTCTACCGATTTCAACCTTTAACCGCATAAAACGGAAAGGCTCTTATGTCCCGCAAAGAAATAGCCGCTGGCGACCTGCTTTATCACGGCGTCCATGGCCTGTGCCGCATTGATAAAGTCATCAAAGGAAGCGGAGCGGACAAAAAATCGCTGCAGTATTCCCTGGTGCCTAAAGTGCCCAACAAGATGAAAATGCGTTTCATTATCGGCGGTGACGACATTGAAGCCTCAGGTTTTCACACCGTCATTTCTCTCAAGGAAGCCAACCGGATCCTTGAGTATTTCAAAAACGGCGATCACAAAGAAGTCTTCATAGGAAAAAACGAAACCTGGGACCTGGCCCAGGCTCTTCTGTCTCTTTCCCACGACCATCCTGAAGCCAAAGACCAGAGAAAGCGCCAGCTCCTGGAACGATCCATCAAGGGGCTCCTTGGCGAACTCGCCTTTGTGCTGAAAATGACGCTGCCGGAAACCGCCATGCAGATCCGTAAAAATCTGGAAGCCTCTTCAAAAATCAACCCGCTGGTCGTGACGGCCCTTGTCAACGCGGCTGAAGAATAACCGCCTGGCCTCGCAAAAAGCCCCTTGTCTTGACTGGGCCGGCATCCCCTCAGCCGGAAATTCACAAAAAAGCTCTGCGGGTGTATAATCCGGGAACCGTTTTTAAAATAAATTCCCGGAAAAATCCGGCAAAAAAAGAAACCTGTTCTCTATGATCTCAAAACTTCCCCGGTGGGTATGGACCGGCGGCGGCCTTCTGGCTTTCTCAGCCGGAATGGTGAACGCCATCGCGTTTCTCGGATTTGCGCATCAGGGTGCCACGCATGTCACCGGCAACGTCAGCCGTCTTTCCATTCAGATTTCCCAAATGGATGTCAGCCATGCGGGCCTGACCTTCTTTGGGATCGCCTCCTTTTTTCTGGGGGCCATCATAAGCGGCATGATCATCAGAGACGGCCATCTGAAAATGGGCCGCCGCTACGGCTTCGCGCTTTTTCTTGAGTCCTGCCTGCTTTTTCTTTCAACTTATGCCTTTTCAGTCAACTCGGCCTGGGGAGAATACCTCGCGGCCGCGGCCGCCGGACTGCAGAACGGGCTGGTCAGCACCTACAGCGGCGCCATTGTACGCACCACCCACCTGACCGGGATTCTCACGGACCTGGGCGTTTTGATGGGGCATCTGGCGCATGGCATGAAAGTGGACTTCCGCCGCATAAAACTCCTGCTGATCCTGATCGCAACTTTCACCGCCGGCGGCACTGTGGCCGCGCTTTTATTCAGCCGCTGGCAGAACATGACCATGCTTGTCCCCGCGATCCTTATCAGCCTTGCTTCCGCGGGCTATTTTATTCTGCGCAGGCTATCGCTTGAAACCACACCAGCGGAAACGGCCTGACGACTGTTTTAAAAAATAAAATGCCTTTCAAAAAAATATTCGGTTCAAAAGGTTTCTGGCGCGCTGCGGGCTTTACGCTTTTTCTGGGCGCGCTGTTCACGCCGCTTCCGGACGGCATCTCCTGGTCCGCGCGCGTAGTGCTGGGCATGACCTGCTGGATGGCGCTTTACTGGATCACCGAAGCCGTGCCTCTGGCCGCGGCCTCCCTGATTCCGCTGGCGGTCCTTCCCCTTTTCTCTATTCTCCCCATGGACCAGACAGCGCGCGCCTACTCGGACCCGAACATTTTTCTTTTCATGGGCGGATTTTTTCTCGCCCTGGCCATGGAAAAATGCGCCCTGCAAAAAAGAATCGCCCTGCACCTGATCTCGTTGACCGGAAGCGGCCCGCGCGGCCTGCTGGCCGGCTTTTTGACGGCCACGGCCGTCATTTCCATGTGGGTCTCCAATACCGCGACAACTCTGATGATGCTTCCGATAGCGATCGCCGTCATTGGCCAGCTTGGGAAGAATCTCGAAAAAGGATCGCGTTTTCCTGTTGCTCTGATGCTTGGCATTGCCTACGCCTCAAGTATCGGCGGAATCGCGACGCTGGTCGGGACGCCCCCCAACATGATTTTTTCAGGTCAGGTCAGAACCCTTTTTCCGGAATTTCCCGAAATCAGTTTTGTCAGCTGGTTCATGCTGTGCTTCCC
>CAZIQJ010000012.1:0-7852 GCA_964541285.1 uncultured bacterium
GCTCAAGGGTCTGCGGTTTTACGCTGCGCGCATCTTCTTTTTTGGTTTTGTACCGGTCAAACTCGTAGCAGGCCAGCGGTCCGGCCTGGGCCAGGATGGACGCCATGTCCGCGGGCTTGACCTCGCCATGCAGAAAACTGTCCATAAACACACGTGTATGCTCCGCTTTTTTGGCCTTGGCCATCTGCAGGATCTGGGCCGCGGCCTTGCGAAAGCACATTTTCTTATAATTGTCTTTCTTGCCCAGCCCAAGAAGCACGACTTCAGACGCTTCCTTATATTCCGGATGATAGGAAGAAAAAACCTGGAGGAACTTGCCTTCAAAACGGCCTTTTTCAACGGCCTGCTTCACGGCTTTTGAAAAAGCCGGCTCAAGCTGTTCGATTCTGGAAATTTTTTCGCCTTCAAAAAAACCCGCGATGAAAAGGTCGGCGGGACGGCGTTTCGAGGATAAGGAGCTGAAAATCGTCTTCATATATAAGGCCTCCGGTTAAGTACAGACATCATAGCATACGATTCAGAAATTAACGCCCAAACCATTCCTTTTCTTGAATGCGCGGAAGGTTCCGCGCGGGATCAGGAAAAAGTCTCGGTCTGCCCGAAGCCCGCGATGAAATGGATTTCTTCAATGACCATTTCAAAAAGCCGGAAATCGGGAAAAGAAGCCAGCATGGAGAAGCGCGGAAAATCATGCGCGTAATTTTTTTTGAACTCCTGAACGCGCGCCACATCCTCAACCAGCGTCATGCGCCCGCGGCAGGAAACCCTCTTTTTTTCATAAACGGCTTTTTCCCCCGCTTCCGCGGCCAGGAATCCCGCGGCCGGATTTTTCTGAAGGTTGCGCGTGTGCCGGGCCAGGCCGCTGATCCAGAAAAGCAGCTTCCCGAATTTCGCGCCTTCTTCATAGGAATACGCGGCCAGAGAAAGATAGGGAAATTCCCCCTCCTGAGTTCCCAGTACGCCTTCCTGCCCGCTCTTCAAAAGCTCAAGCGCGTCCTGAAGTTTAGCCACGGAAAAGCTCCTGCTTCTCTTTGTTTTTGCGCGCGGCGCGGCGAAATGCCAGAAAAGCAATTCCGATCAGCAGGTAGGGAACCGAAAGCATGAACACCACGCTCCAGTTGATGCCCTGAAAAAAACGGAAGGACGCCAGGGCTTCCCTGCCCTTGCCCACGATGTCCGCGCAGCCGGGGCAGGCCCAGGCGCGGGCCGGCCAGAAAATCAGCGCGAGAAAAAAGAGAGCAAAACCAGCCCCCTTTGCGGTTTTCTCAATCATAGAGGTGGTAGAGCATCCAGTAAACAATGACGCCGGTGATGGAAACATAAATCCAGATGGGCAGCGTGCGGCGGGCGATCCCGACATGCTTCTCAAGCTTGTTCTGCAAACCGCGCACAAGCGTCATAATGGCCATGGGAAAAACCACGACAGCCAGGATCGTGTGCGAAAGAAGGATGGCGAAATAAAGCCAGCGGACAGGCCCCGTACCCTGAAAGCGCGTGGAACCATGATGAAAATGATAGGTCAGGTAAGAAATCAAAAACAGCGCGGAAGTCGAACATGCCGCCAGCATGGCTGCTTTGTGCGCGGTAATGGCGCGCCGGCGTATAAAAATATAACCCAGGATCAGAAGCAAAAAGCTGGAAGCGTTCAGCGCCGCGTTAACGGAAGGAAGAACTGAATAGTCCATGCTCAGCCCGTGATCTTGAGCGCGTCGGCGGCCAGCTTTTCAAGCGCTGACGGCTCGTCGGTGTTGTAATAACCCCGGATTTTGCCCGCCCCGTCAACCAGCACAAACCGCGAGCTGTGGCTGACCATCTGGTCCGGCGCGCTGCGCTCTTCTTCCGGAATGTCGCCCACGCCCAGATGAAAATGCTGCAGCGAAAGTCCGTGAATGGTTTTCTTGTCGCCGGTCAGAAAAATCCATTTTTCCGGGTCTGCCTTGTAGCGCTCCGCGTATTTCGCCAGCACTTCAGGCGTGTCATACTCCGGGTCCACGCTGAAAGATACGAAACGAAGGTTTTCCTTCGACCCGATCCTGTCCTGAAGGATTTTCATCTTTCCGGACATCAGCGGGCATATCCCGGCACAGCGCGTGAAAATAAAGTCCGCAATCCAGACCTTGCCCAGAAGGTCGGCGCGGCTGACGGTCTTTCCGCCGCGTTCAGTCAGCGTAAAGTCTCCGACTTCGCCCAGAACCGCAGGCGCAGAAACTGCCGGAGGATTTTTTTTAAAAATCCGTACGCCGCCTGCCGCGATCAATAGCGCCAGCACCACGACCAGGGAAATTTTTTCAACGGAACGCGCGTTCACTTCAGGTTCCTCAGCGCGGGGCGCGACGCGGAATGCGCGGCCCAGACAAAAAACACCAGCCCCAGCACCGCAGTAATCAGAACAGGGATAGCACTGCCCGCGCCCGCGTTAAAAAGAGAAAGCCGCAGTGCAGCGTGGCTGTAGCTGAGCGGATTGACCAGCATGACTCCCCGCAGCCAGTACGACGCGCCTTCAGGCGGAAACAAGGCGCCGGAAAGAATCCACATGGGCATGAGAAGAATATTCATGACCGCGTGAAAGCCCTGTATGGAATCAAACTGCCACGCGATCAAAAACCCCATGCCGGTCATGAGAAACGCAGAGATAAAAAGAACCGCTGAAATCTGCAGGCACCCTGAAAAAGAAAGGTGAATCCCGATAAGCGGAGAAAGCGCCAGAAACAAAAGCGCCTGCACCCAGGCGAGCGTGGCGCCGCCCAGGATTTTTCCAAGCACCAGCGCGGAGCGCGGGGCCGGGGCCACAAGAACGCCCTGCAAAAAACCTTCCCGGCGGTCCTCGATCAGGGAAATAGTGGAAAAAACCGCGGTAAAAAAAAGAATCATGAGCAAAGTGCCTGGAAAAAAATAAACCAGGTAGCCGCCCTGGGAATTTTTAAACGAAGTGCCGATACCGGAACCGATCAGAAACCAGAAGATCAGCGGAGAGCCCAGCGCGCCGATGACCCGGCTGGGCTGGCGGTAAAAACGCACGATTTCACGGCTCCAGAGCGCGTAGACCGAGGGCCAGAAACAGTTCATACAGTCTCCATGACAAGGTTTTCCTGAAATACGCGGCCGGTGTAATGCATAAAAACATCTTCGAGTCCGGGTTTTCGAAAAGTGATGGAATCAATTTCTTCCGGAAACGCCTGCGCCAGTTTCGGAATCCATTCGGCGGCGCGGGGATGCTCAATCTGAACGATGCCTTTCTCAAAAAAAACTTCGACTTCAAATTTTTCCCGGATTTTCGCGGCCAGCGCGCTTTCATGCCGGGTCTGGATACGGATGACATCCCCGCCGACTTCCTTTTTCAGGTCCTCGGGTCTTCCCGAGCGGACCACAACGCCGCGGTCCATGATGGCGATACGGCCGCAGAGTTCCGCTTCTTCCATCAAATGCGTGGTCACAAGCAAAGTCATCCCCTGTTCACGGCGCAGATTTTCCAGAAGCCGCCACAAATCGTAGCGCGCGGCGGGGTCCAGGCCCGTGGAAGGTTCATCCATGATCAGAATGCCGGGCCTGTGCAAAAGGCTTTTGGCGATTTCCACACGGCGTTTCAATCCGCCGGAAAGTTTCTTTACGGTGTCGGACGAGCGGTCAGCCACGCCCATTTTTTCCAGCATTTCGGAAACGCGGGTCTTCAGCTCCGCTCCCCACAGTCCGTAAAAACGGCCGTGATACATCAGGTTTTCACGCACCGTCAGGCGTTCATCCAGGCTGGGCGACTGGAACACCACGCCGAAAAACGCGCGCACTTCAGACGGGCAGGCTTTGAGGTCCTTTCCCTTGATGGAAATACTGCCTTCCGCAAAAGGAAACGCGGTTGAGAGGATGCGCATCAGCGTGGTCTTGCCGCTGCCGTTGGGGCCAAGCAGGCCGAAAATTTCGGACGGCAGGATCGAAAGGCTGACGCCTTTGAGAGCTTCGCGGCCCTTGTAGGAAAAACGGAGGCCGTTGATTTCAATCACAGAATCTGAATTCATGAACGCTCGATTCAGCGCCGGAAAGCGGGCGGATGTTTAAACTTTGTCTAAAACCATCAGCAGCAGAAGGCCTGTCAGATGCAGGATGGAAGCGCGAAAAATCCATGGAGCGCGGCGGTTCAAATGCGGAAGGCTGGCCAGCCCCAGCAAAATAAAACCAGTCCCCATGAGAAAAGAACCCAGAAAATAAAGCCCGCCTTCCATGCCCAAAAGCGTCGGCATCAGACTGACCGGCAAAAGCGCGGCCGCATACAGCACAATCTGCCTGCCGACCTGGTCGCCGTCAGGGTTGGTCACCGAAAGCATCTGAAAACCGGCCGAAGCGTATTCCTTGCGGTACATCCAGGCAATGGCAAGGAAATGCGGCATCTGCCAGAGAAACATGATGGCGAAAAGGATCCAGGCCTCAAAAGTCATTTTGCCCATGGCCGCGGCCCAGCCGATCAGCGGAGGCAGCGCGCCCGGCACCGCGCCCACAATGGTGCAAAGTGATGTCCGCGTCTTGAGCGGCGTGTAAAAAGCAAGATAGGTAAAAAGCGTCAGCGCGGCCAGAAAGCCCGCGGTAAAATTCGCCTGCGTGAAAAGAATGAAAAGGCCCGTGCCCGAAAGCAAAATACCGAACACCAGGGCCTCAACCGCGTGCAGCCGCGCGGAAGGCAAAGGCCGGGCCGCGGTGCGGTTCATGCGCGCGTCCTGCGATCTTTCCATCCATTGATTGAGCGCCATGGAGCCTGACGCCACCAGACTGGTGCCAAGCAGGCAGATGGCGAAGAGCCCGCCGTCAAACTCTCCGCGGGTGCCCATGAAAAACCCGACCGCGGTGCTGAGAAGCACCAGCGAGACCAGGCGCATCTTGGTCAATTCGAGATAGTCCTGAAATCTTGTGCGCGCGGCCGGAACCGCGACTGAAGAAGTGTTCATTTTTTCCAAATCCTCAAAATCATAAAAACGCTCAGAGCCAGGATCCACGCGCCGTTGGACTGGTGCGCGGCCGTGACAATCACGCGCGCGGCAGAGGGCGCATAGCCCTGCTGAATCATGCGCGTCAAAACAAAAGATCCGATCCCCAGAAAAAACTGGGCGGAGGATAAAATTCCAAGGCCCGCCGCGGCGCGAGTCAAAAGCGGATCAAAAAGCCCGCCGCTGAAAACAGCACGCACGCTTACAGAAATAAAAATCAGGACTGCCAGGGCGTTTACCGCATGCAGAATCACGGGAAGCGTGTGAGGCATGTGCCTGGCCGCGGCACCCAGGATCAGCTGGAGATAAATCAGCGCCGCGGTCGTGATGGACAAACGACGCATTTTAACCAAAGCCGGAGACGAAGGCAAGGCCGGGCCTGAAAACGCGGGGCTGAGAAAATAAGCCAGGGCCGTAATGAGACAGAGAAAGGTCTGGGCAAGGCAGGCGTGAAAAATAGAGACTGCGTCGGGCAGCATCAGGAGAACGGTCAGCCCGCCCAGCAGCGCCTGAAGGACCACGGTCCCGAAGCAAATCCAGGCAAAACGCCGGACCCACGGCCGCTTGTCTTCCTTCTGCGTCCAGACCGCCATGACCAGCGTCAGAATTCCGGTCATACCCGCGATCATGCGGTGGCCGTGTTCCCAAAAAATATTTCCGACCATGGGAGGAAAAAGCTGGCCGTAAGACAGCGGCCAGTCGGGAACCGCCAGCCCTGCCTGATGGCTGGTCACAAGGCCTCCGGCCAGAATCAGGAGGACTACGCATCCTGCCAGAAAAAGAGAAAAAAGATACCGGTAATTTGTTTTTTGAACGTTGATTTCAGGCATTGGCATCCACCAGGAACCGGAACTGAAAGCTCCGGAAAAGATGCCTTATTTTAAGCCTGAAAGAGGGAAATGACCAGAGCCGTTTTTGCCGGAAAAAAACGCTTAACGGCCCGTCCGGGGCGGCTTGCTCTGAGGCAGCCAGTCCTCTTCAGACTCCGGGGAACTGTATTCATAAGGCCCGCGGTAAACCGTGGGCACGGCCTCGAAATTGCCGTGCGGCGGGGGCGAAGAAACGGTCCATTCCAGGGTATTGGCTTCCCATGGATTGCGGTCGGCTTTGGGTCCGCAAAACATGCTTGCGAAGAAATTAATGATAAAGGGAATCTGGCCAAGCCCCAGCGCAAAAGCACTGAGCGTGATAAAAACATTCAGCGGCTGAAAATGGGCCAGGTGGGCGTACTGGGTCGTGTCGTAAATGCGGCGCATCATGCCGCCGATGCCCAGAATATGCATGGGGAAAAAGGTGCAGTTAAACGCGATAAACGTGACCGCGAAATGAATATAACCGAGCCGGCTGTTCATCATGCGGCCGAACATTTTCGGGAACCAGTGGTAAATGCCGGCAAAAACCGCGAACATGCTGCCGCCGAAAAGCACGTAGTGAATGTGCGCCACGATAAAATACGTGTCATGAATAAAAACGTCCACAGGCGTGGACGCCATGAAAATTCCGGAAAGCCCGCCGATGACGAACATGGAAACAAAAGCCAGGGCGTTGAGCATGGCGGGCGTAAAGCGTATCCTTCCCCGCCAAAGCGTGCCGAGCCAGTTAAAAGTCTTGATGCCCGAAGGAACGGCAATGACCATGGTGGAAACCATAAAGCTGGTGCCGACCGTGGGATTCATTCCGCTTTGAAACATGTGGTGGCCCCAGACCATGAACCCCATCCCGGAAATAGCGGCCATGGCAAAAACCATGGAGCGGTAACCAAAAACCGGTTTGCGGGAATAAACCGAAAGGATTTCGGAAATCATTCCCATGCCGGGCAGGATCATGATGTACACCGCAGGGTGCGAATAAAACCAGAAAATATGCTGCCACAAAAGCGGCTGGCCGCCGCCTGAAGGAATGAAGAAATGCGTGTGGAGGGTGCGGTCAAGCAGCAGCATCAGAAGAGCGGCCGTCAGCACGGGCGTGGCCAGCAGGGAAATAATGGCCGTGACAAAAATGGCCCAGACCGCGAGCGGCAGCCGGAAAAAATGCATCCCGGGCGCGCGCATATTAAGAATGGTGGTCAGATAATTGAAAGCGCCGAGTATGGACGAAGTCCCGGCCAGAAGCACAGCAATGATCCAGCAGTTTTGACCCACGGGTTCAAAGGCGCTCAGCGGCGGGTATGCGGTCCATCCGGTCTTGGCCGCGCCGCCTTCCAGGAAAAATCCGGAGAGCGCGATCAGGGCCGCGGGCGGCATCAGCCAGAAAGAAGCCATGTTGATTTTTGGAAACGCCATGTCCTGCGCGCCGATCTGCAGAGGAATCAGGTAATTGGCAAACGCTCCGACCAGGATGGGAATAATGGCGAAAAAAATCATGACTGAAGCGTGCATGGTGAAAAGCATGTTATAAAATTCCGGCAGCATAATGCCGCCGACCATCATGCTGTCAGGAAAGATCTGGCCCAGAAGCGGTAACGGCTTGCCCGGATAGGCAAGCTGCCAGCGCATGAGCATGGCCAGCAGGCCGCCGATCAAAAACATGAACAGGCTGAAAATCAAAAACTGGATTCCAATGACCTTGTGATCCGTTGAAAAAATATAGCGGCTCCAGAAATTCTGCTTCGTATGGCCTGCCTGAGCGGTCATGCGGCCCCCTTTTCCGGCGCGGCTGAATTTTCTTTCAGCCAGGCATTGAAACCTTCCTGGGTATGAATGTACAAAAAGCCCTTCATCCTGTAATGGCCCAGACCGCAGAATTCCGCGCATGCGATTTCGTATTTCCCCGTGCGTCTGGCTTCAAACCAGACGTCGATGGCCATGCCGGGAACCACGTCCTGCTTCAAACGGAACTCGGGAAGAAAAAAACTGTGGATAACCGCGGGCTTGCCTTCTTTT
>CAZIQJ010000012.1:7862-23297 GCA_964541285.1 uncultured bacterium
AGATATCAGGGTCGCGCGCACGGGCTTGCCGGCCGGAATGTGCAGCTGATTGATTTTTAAAATATCATCGGCCGTGTCAAATTTTCCGTCTGTTCCCGGGTACTGGATATTCCACGCGTACTGTTCGGCAAGCACGCGGACTCGCACCGTGTCCGGAGTATCGGGCATGCGCATTTTAACTTCACTCCACACGCGCTGGCCCGCGAAAGCCAGAAAAACCAGAATGATGGCGGGGATCACGGTCCAGACCGCTTCCGCCGCGGCGCTGCCGTGCGTGTAATAGGCTTTTTCTTTTTTTCCGCGCGAGCGGTAAAGCACAAGAAACGCAATCAGCGTGCCCTGTACTCCAATAAACACAATTCCCGTCAGCCACAGGATGACATAAAAAAGATGGTCGATCTGGGGTGAAAAAGTCGAAATACTTTCGGGCAGCCACCAGCCGGTCTGCTTGCGCGGAAGTTCCAGCGCCCGGGCATCGTCAAGCGGCGGCGCAGCAGGCTCCGGCACTCCGGTCCTGATGGAAACGCCGCTGGCCTCATCCTGGATCCGGCCCGCGCTGAATTTAAAATCAAGCGCCGCGGTTTCCTCCGCGGCTGTGATTTTAATGTTCTGCGTCCGGGTTCCATAAACTTCATGCCAGGCTTCAACGGTGTAGTCGCCGGGCGCAAGGCCCGCGATTTCGAAGGTTCCCTGCTCCGCGGTCACGGAAGCAAAATGGTGCGGCAGCACACCGACATACGCGCTCATCCAGGGATGGACGTCGCACTTCAGCTTCATCATGACTTCAGGATTGAAAAAAGTCTTCTGCAACTTCATGTTCGGCATGGGCATGCCCAGATTAAATTCCGGGTTTTGCTTTCCAAGGCCGTGAACATTGTGGAGCGTGGCATCGCTGTTTTTGATGCTGAGCGGCTGGCCCGCCTGAATGGCCATGACGCGCGGTGAATAAAGGCATCCTTTCTGATCGAGTACCGCCGGAGTCTGGGGAGGCTCGATTTTTTCAGAAATGCCGGATTTGATATAAACGAAAACGTTCTGAAGGGTCTTGTCAGGATTGACCGAGACTTTCATGTCGCGGACTTCGCCGTCATGCGCGGACTTGCAGAACGGGTCGGCGCCCATGCTGATCGTGGGATTTTCTCCGGGGTCGCCTTCCAGAAACACCTTACCCTGGATCGTGGCCGCTCCGGCGCAGGGAGCTATCCATGCGAGCAGGAACAAAAGCTGCGCCGCTGAAAATATTTTTCTGCGCACCCTTACCCCGCGAAGGAAAAGTCGGCGGAAGCGCCGGTGTCCGTCACGGTGATTTTCCGTGTCTGCGTGCCGAATTTCTCATGCCACGCTTCCAGCACGTAATCACCCGGAGGCAGGTTGTTGATTTCAAAAGTCCCCGTATCGCCTGTGACCGCAAAAAACGGGTGCGCCAGCACGCCGGCATACGCGCTCATCCACGGATGGACATCACATTTAAATTTGACCATGACTTCGGGTTTGTCAAATTTACGCGTCAGCTTCATGCCCTGCATGGGCATGCCGAGGTTGAACTCTTTGGAAACCTTGGACATTCCATGGACATTGTGCAGCGTGGCGTCGCTGTTCAGGATTTCCAGCGGCTGACCGGTCTGCACGCCGAAAACGTGCGGAGCGTAATGACAGCCTTTCTGGTCCAGGACAACTTTGTCTTTCGAAGGCTCAAAGGTTTTTCCCTCGAGCCCCTCTTTGACGTACACAAAAACATTCTTGAGCGTGCCGTCCGCATTGACCAGAACATCCTCAGCTTTTAAGCTGTCCGGCTCATGGGCCGCGCAGGTAGGATCCGCGCCCGTGTCGATTTTTTTGATTTCAGGCGCCGTGCCCGTAAAAGCAACTTTTCCGCTGACGCTCCCTGCCCAGGCAGGCATGGCCGCGGCCATTAAAACAAATGAAAGAATAAGTATTTTTTTCATGCGGCTCTTCCTTAGTGTTATGAAAGGGCATTATAGCCCCCTTTCACCATTCCCGCCACAGGCGGAAACCTCAGAAGTTTTAAAAGCGGATTTCTTTTTTCAGGCGGGCTGCAGCATCTTTTTGCTTTTGATCCGGTACATGACCGCCCCGGCTGCGATCACGGCCAGGTCAGCAAGCGCGACCGCCAGCACATAAGGCGCGCCGCCGCCGCCAAATCCGTAACTGTGAAGGCCTGCGGCCAGCACAAAATTCACACCGTACCAGGCCATGACAACGCCGATAAACGCGACCACACAGCCCACGGCCGTGCCGAAAGTTCCAAGCCAGCCCGCGAAACGGCCGTGCAAAACCGCCAGATAACCCAGAAGCGCGATCAGCGCCCAGGTTTCCTTGGGGTCCCATCCCCAGAAACGGCCCCAGGAATAATTGGCCCACACACCGCCCAGCACCGTGCCCGAAGCCAGCAGCACAATACCGATCTGCACCGCGCGGTACAGATAAAAAGAAAGCCTGCGGTTGCGTTCAATCTTTTCAGGCTGAAACACGAAACTGAAAACCACAAAATGCCCGATGCCCCAGGCCAGGGCAAAAGCGCCGTAGCTGAGCGTGATGGTCATGACATGAATGGTCAGCCAGAGATTGCTGCGCAGCACGGGAACCAGGGGCGTAATGGAAGGGTTCAGGAACGCGGGAAAGCTTTCCGCGGTCAAGAGCGCGATCAGAGCCACCAGGCTGGCCGCGAAAGGAATCAGAAAAGCGCGGTAAAACGCGAAAAGAATCAGCGAGAAAAAAGCCACGGCCCAGGAAACCCAGATAATGGATTCATACATATTGGAAACCGGCGGACGGCCCGCGATAACACAGCGCAGGTAAAAACCATAGAGATGGATCAGGAAGCCTGCGGCGTAAAAACCAAGCCCGGCCCAGCCCGCGGCTTTAAAAAAAGAAACGCGCGAAGCAAAAGTAAAATTCAAAAGCCAGAGCCCTGCGGCGGTCAGATAAAAAATCCAGGCCCAGTGAAACGGCTTGAAGCGCTGATAAATCAGCTCATCGCCAAGAACACGCGCGTCCATGATAATGCCGCGGCTTTGAAAAAGAGCATTCAGCGAGCCGCGGTAAGCCGCGGCTGCAGAAGCCGCTTCTCCGGAAGACGCGTCTTTGGACAGCGCGGCCAGCAGCGCTTCGCCGCGAACACCCGCTTCTTTCAGGCCTTCTTCGGGAAAAAAGTTTTTGAGCTTCTCGATATTCTGGGCCGAAGCAAAACCCTGAAACGGCAGCCAGCCCGCGCGCGGATCTTCAGGGTGCGCGACCCAGCCGGGCATGTTTCCCGTCGTGATCTCCTGAAAAATCGAGGCGTCGTGATAAAGTTCGAGACGTTTTCTTTCAAGCGCCGTGAGCTTTTCCTTTTGCGCCTGTTTTGCCGAGGCCGCGCGCACGGTTTCAATAAAATGCTCCGTCCCCAGAACCACTTCGGGGGAAATCCTTCCTTTAATGACCTTCATGCCCAGCTCTTTTTGCAGGGGCCGGAAAGTCACGGGGATGATGGGTTTCGAAGCCCAGGTCTGCGGATCCGCGATCCAGCGCCAGACAAGCTCGGAAGCCGTCATGCCCTGAAAGCGCTCGCCTCCTGTCACGGCCAGCGAAACTTCGCGCGCGAAACTCAGGAACGGCTTGACGCGGCCTTCATGCTGGACCGGCATTTCGTCCAGAATTTCATAAGCCGTCTTCGCTGAAGCTGCGGGTATGGCCGTAAAACAAAGCATCAGAAAAAAAGCGGAAAAAATCTTGCGTTTCATTTGGCACTCTCCTGCTTTGGCGCGGGCGGCGCGCGGCGCGTATAAAACATAGTGATGATGCCGCCGACCATGATCAGCGCGCCCAGATATTTCACTGGAACACCGGGGTCGCGGCCCACCGCGAAAATGGAAACTTCGGGACTTCCCTGCTCCTGGCTGTAACCGGACTGATAAATCCGGTAACCGCGGTAAACAAGAGGGTTGTTCATGGAAATTGTGGCGTCACGGACCACGCCGCGGCTGTCGTCCTTGAGAGTCACGTCGCTTTCATATGAAGCGGGATTCTCGGTTCCTGGGTAATGCTCCAGCCGGAAATCCTTGAGCGTCAGGCGGAAGCCCGCGGGCACGCGCTGTTGCCCAAAAACAAAGTCATACTCTTCTCCGTTTTCAGTCAGGGTTTCTTTCATGCCCTGGCCCAGCCAGAGGGACCTGCTTTCCTGCCCATTCTGGATTTCCACGCGGAGCGCGGGCGAGGCGGCTTCAGAATACTCGGGCTCAGGCGTAAACTGGTAATGCCGTTTCGCGTGCGGAAGGTATTCTTCAATCTTGCAATGAAGGTCCATCCAGCCCAGCGGCATTTCCACGCCGGTTTCAGTTTTCAGGTTCCGGACTTCACGGCCGGTCTGGACCTGGGCCTGCAGACCTGTCTCTGTGCGTACAAAGCGAAGTTCATGGCTCTGGCCTTTCGAGCCGGAACCCGGCAGACGGTAAAAAATCTTGAAGCCGGAAGCGCTGGGCTTCATGCCATGGACTGTGGGAAAATCAGGATATTTAGCGAACGCCGTGTGGCGTTCTTCCACGCCCGGGCCGGAAAGCGTGAACTGGACCGCAGGGTTGTCCTCGGACCCCGGATGCTCAATCAGTTCCTTGCCATGAACCATAGCGTTTTTGAAAATTTTCATCACCGTGATCTTGTACTCCGTGCCTTCTACGGAAAATTCCGCCGGCAGTGAGACGGAGTCTGCCAGAGGGATCTGCACAGGGCTGCCCTGGGTTTCAATTTCAAGATACCTCGCGGACGGAGAAGCTTCGGCCGCACTTTCCTTCAAAAGCTTGTCCGTGAAACGGAGCTTGGCCGGCCCCATCTGCACAAGGCCAAGCTGTTCATCGTTTTCGATCAGCCACTGGGTTTGATTAATAAAAGAATTGCGAAGCAGGATTTTAACTGCGGCCGGGCCGCTTTCCGCAGGCAGAATACTTTCAGCGGCCTTGGCCTTGGGATAATACGCGGTCACATGGAGCTTGAAAGGAAGCGGAAGATCGCGTGAGTCAAGAGCCTGACGGCCTTCCCACGCAAAGGCGTGTTTCTTGAGATAAAAAATATGGTCTGTGCCGGCCTTTTTGGAATAGACATAAAGAAGCGGCTGCGAAAGATTCAGATAAGCGTCGGTCTCACCTTCGGTAAGCGCCATCTGCCCGTCAATCATGCTCCGCTGCGTCACCAGCGAGCCTGCGAGAATAATGATAATGCCCAGGTGCGTGATGACAAAACCAATATGCTTTTTCTTCCAGGGAAGACGGGTCAGGGCCGCGGCCGCGAGATTGACGGCCAAAAACACCAGAAGCAGGGAAAACCAGAATGATTCATAGACCAGGATACGGGCAGCGTCCGTGCCGTGCGTGGATTCAATAAAAGTCCCGGCCGCCAGCACGGCCATAAGCGAAGCGATCAGACAAACCGCCAGCTGAAGAGAACCAAAAATTTTAAGAACAGGAGAAAGCCGTGAAAAAATACCAAGCTCCTGTTTTTGCAGAGTGTTGAGAGTCAAGATCAGCTCCAGGGAGGGGTGTTGGGAAGCCCCGAAAGATGCAATAGTATAGCCAGTAGGTTTTATTTGGAAAAGAACATTTTCAGAGACAAAAGCAGGAGAAAAACAGCCAGGCAGCGTTTCAGCACAGTGCCTTCAAGCTGGAGGGAAACCGAGGAGCCTATCCACGCGCCGATAATGGCAAAAACCGTGATCAGCACAACGCCTTTCCAGTCCACCATGCCGGCCCGCAGGTGTTTGTAAAACCCCATGAAAGCCGTCGGAATAATAATGGCCAGTGAAGTCCCCACGGCCAGATGCGGGTCATACTTTTTGAAAAGAATCAGAAGAGGAACAAAAATCAGCCCGCCGCCCACACCAAAAAGCCCGCTGACAATGCCGCCGAAAAGCCCGGTCAGGACCAGAAAAATAAAAGTACCCATTTAATACATGGCCTCATCCAGCGCCTGATTGACCAGGCGGTCCACATGACGTATTTTTTCGTGTTCACGCCGGAGATGGGTGTAAGTCACTTTTTTGAAGTGCTTTTCCTTTTCTTTTACCTGCTTGTACAGTTCCAGCAAATGCGGCATCTTGATTTTATAAAGCCCGGAAAGCTGGCTGATGACGAGCTGACTGTCGCTGTGAAAATGGATTTCGGAAGGCTTGAATTTGCGGGCAATTTCCAGGGCCACGATCACGCCCGTGTATTCCGCGACATTGTTGGTGGTCTCACCAATGGTTTCGCCGTGTTCCGCGAGTTCTTCCCCCTGCTCATCGCAGATCAGCACGCCAATGGCCGCAGGCCCCGGGTTGCCGCGCGCTCCGCCGTCGGAATAAACATTCAGTTTGGAAGACATGCAGGGAGTCTAGGAAGAAGCCCCGCGGGTGTCAATAAGAAGTAGGAAAACACAAAAAAAAGAGGCGGCCCCTTCCGAGGCCGCCTCTCCCTTAAACTCCATTCGCGTTCCGCTTACCGGGCACGGACATAACGGAGCAAATAAATCACGCCCAGCACCAGAAAAATCGGCATGAACGAACTGAGCGAAACTCCGTAGTGAAGTCCAATGGTGATCCCGATAAACAATCCCGCCAAAAGATTGTCATCAAATTTCATATCCATCACCCCCCTTTCGCAGCTTCATCCCCTTGACCGGTTTAACGGTGAAGGGTTTTTAAAACAAGAATCAGAGTCGGCACCATCAAAAGCGGCAAATAAGTAACCAAAACGCCATGATAGTGGAGGCCCAGAATCATCCCGATAAAAATGCCCGTAATCAGCCGGACATCCATCTTCATATCGCCCACCTCCTTTTGACATCATCCGCCGAAAAAACCGGCGGATTGGATCCTCGCAGCCGGCCCGCGTCATCCTTTTCCGCAAACCGCCGCGCATAAAAAAAGCGCAAAGCATCAAGCCGGATTCCAAAACCAAAGCAAAAGAAAATATAAAGACTGTAAAAAACAGCTGTATGCTTTAGCTCTGAAACCGCTTGCCTTGCTTTGCGCTTTAAAGCTCAAAAAAACCAGGGCACACACCGCGCGCCCTTTTTTCCATCCTTAAAAAACGCTAACACACGCGGGAGGGTACGTCAAAAGAGTGTCTTATAACAAAAGTTATAAGTTGTTTATTTGTAACTATTTGTGACTGAGGAATTTATTTTTCAGGCGGGGTATTTTTAAGCTGGCCTTCAAGAGTTTCCACTTCTTTCTGAAGACCGCGGATGCGGTTCTTCAGGGCCTTCAAAGGATCGGGCAAATCCCCGTGTTCCAGGTCGCAGGAAACACGTTTTCCGTCTTTTCTGACGATTTCAGCAGGCACTCCGACCACGGTGCAGTTGTCCGGCACAGAATGAACCACGACCGAACCCGCTCCGATTTTGACATTATTTCCAATTTTAATATTTCCAAGCACCTTGGCTCCGGCACCCACGACCACATTGCTGCCAAGCGTGGGATGCCGCTTGCCGCGCTCGGTTCCCGTGCCGCCCAGCGTCACGCCCTGGTAGAGGGTCACGTTCTCGCCGATTTCCGTGGTTTCTCCAATGACAACACCCATGCCATGGTCAATGAAAAAACCGGGGCCAATGGTAGCTCCGGGATGAATTTCAATGCCTGTAAAAAGCCGGGCCAGCTGCGAAAGCAGCCTCGGAATAAAAGGAACCTTGAAACGATGCAGGACATGGTTGACGCGGTGGATAAAAATCGCATGAAACCCCGCGTAAAGAAAAAGGACTTCCAGAAACCCGAAAAAAGTCCTGGCCGCGGGGTCGCGCTCAAAGCAGGCCTTGAAGTCGCGGTAAACACTGTAGAAGAAATTCATAGGTCAGCCATTATAAAGGCAAGAGGCCAAACGAAAAATAAAAAGTTTTGGCGGGTGGATTATGCCATGGTCGCCAGGAGCGCGCCCACCTGGTAATCGTGGTAGGCCAGTTCCATGGCGGAATGGGTGATTTCGAGGCCGTTGGCCGTATAGCGGGTACCGGGCAGGAAATCCGGGATCTGGCGCAGAAGCTCTTCGCCAATACCGCCCTGCACTCCGGAAAGCTCATAAGAAAGCAGCATGGCGATGGAAAGCACCGTATCTGTGCTGACCTCGGAAGAAGACTGCACCATGCGTTTGCGGACATTGCCGGGCAGGTCAAGGCCGTCCATGCCGTAAGCCAGACCATTGCCATTTCTGCCCAGGAAGTCCTGCACCTTGTAAGAAGTGTTCTGGGCATTGACTTCAACGGCCTTGGCCACGCCAGACGCTCCCAGCTCCTTGCGGAAATCGATCAGAGACGAATCATTGCTGCGGTTTTCAGGAATCAGGACCTCAATCTCACCCTGAACGCGCGAAGGATATTCCCTGCGGAGCGCGGCCACCATGCGGACGTAATCAAGCACCCGCTGACGGGTTTCCGGAGATTCCGGGAGCGGAATGGCAAAAGCAAAACGGAGTTTGGTTTTGGGGTTGGCCAAAAGCGCGTTATTGGCGTGTTCACTGATCTGCGCCGTTTTGACCGAGAAAAATTTTCCAAGGTCATTGGCATATTGCGGGTGCCGGCCCAGAAAAGCCTGAAGCTGTGAAGCGCCTGCAGGCTGCGCCAGAACACGCGCGCCGTAAGCTTCAACATAAGGAGTTTCTTCCGCCTGGGCGCGGACCGTGTTTTCAAATTCTCCGGAACGCGGAGAAACCTCAAGTTTCGCGACCTCACCAGCGGTTTTGGGATCCAGCGGCTTGCCGGAAGCCAGCGATTCAAGAACAGAACCGGAAACCACGCGCATTTCAGAACGCTTTTCGCCGCTTTCGGGTCCGGATTCCGAATGGCGCAGAAAACGGTGGTCATAGCCGCGCAGGTCGCTTCGGGCGCCTGACTGAAGTTTCATGTTGTAGCCGTCGGACCAGGCCCAGTCCCAGAACCAGGCTTCATTGGCAAGGCCCGCGGTGGCGCGAACCTTGTATTCAAACTGGCCTTCAGGAAGCGTGACATCGGTTTCAAAAATATAGGCGAGGCCGTCTTCGGTTTTACCGACAGGATGCATAGTAATAAAATAACCGGGCCACTGCTGTCCCCACTCCTTCAAAGAGTTACGATGAGTCCAGACCTGCACCGTCAGCTGGTCCGAAGGAATATCTTCACGGATAAAAACCTTGGCGCGGATCTTATGCGGCAGTCCGGGCGTCACCGAAACCGGCTTGTCCGTGTAGTTTTCAATCTGCACGCGGTAGGGCTTGGCAATGGCCTTGCTCCAGCCAACCAGCTGTTCCCTGTCAATGATGCCGTTTTCCACCAGCACACGCAGGACTTCAGCCTCAGACCACGCCTGCTTGGGCGTGCCGCCGGGGCGCTGAACATAGCTGGCATTGGGACGGACCTGGCCGCTCTGTTCATCCACAACTTCCTGCCGGCCGCCCGCGTCAAAAATTTCAGGAATGCCGGGCGTGGGGTCCGTCATCCAGTATTCCATAATCGGTGTCAGCAGCCTGCGGATTTCCGCTTTCAGGTCTTCCGGTGATCCGGTCCAGGTTTCACGCAGCGCGTCAATATATGGACCGATCTGCCAGGGCCAGACAGGACCCTGATGGTAAGCCTCGTCCTTTTCCGTGTTGTCATGAGTGTGTTCCGCGCGCGCCTGGCGTTCGCTGTAATTCGGTTTATAATAAGAGTCGCGCGGAGAAAGCGTGCGCGGTCCGTACGGCGTCCACAGATCACGGGCCGCAGTGTCAAAAACCGCTTTTTTGCGGCGCTTCAGTTCTTCAGCGGCACGGGCTGAATCCGCGGGAGCATGCTTCGGAAGCAAAAGATCGCCGCGCACGGCCCAAAGCATATTGGGCCGGATGGCCGCAAAATGCGGATCTCCGTCAATCACGTCAAAAAGAGGCGTCACGGTCGGGTCTGTGTCATAGGCCTTGTTCCAGAATTTTTCGTTGAAAGAATCACGCACCTTGTCACCCAGAGCGCTGTATCTCGCCGCGTCCGCTGAACGGCCGGCGCGGGTCTCAAGCCTTTCAAGAAAACGGATGGCGTAATATTTCAGGGCGCTGCCTTCAACGGTTTTGCCGTTGCGCGGCGTGACCGGAGGACGGTTGTGCGGCTGTGCGTCCATCCAGGAAGATTGCGGAGGCTGCACCGTCAAATTGTCCGAGTCCGAGTAAATTTCGAAACGTTTTCCATGGCGGTGATAAATGGCCGTGGCCTGATCGCTCGGACGGCTGTAAGCGTCAATAATGCGTTCGATGACCGGCCGCATCTGTTCGGCAAAAGCCCAATCATTGGAATATTCCACGTACTTTTCAATAGAGCGGATAAACCACATGGAGCCGTCCGCATTGTTATATTCAAAGCCTTTTCTTTCCAGTTCCTCATCGATCCACTTCAAGCGGTCTGCATCGCGCCGCTCAAGCGCTTCCTTGCGCTGGCGAAGAAGGTCCTGCACATATTCCGCGGTCCCCTTGTCGCGGACCCAGATGCGGTTGGGAATAATGCCGCCTGTTTCAAAAGACGCGAAATTTGAAATAACTTTGCGGGCTTCTTCATAACGGCCCGTGGACATCAGGATGCCGACCGCGGAAATAAACGTGTCACGGCCCCACGGCTCGTGGAACCAGCGGCTGGGCGGCGCCGCGGCCCAGATATCGGTCACGCCTTCCGGATAACTTCTGACAAAAGCGTCCGTGGAATGCGCCATGAGAGCAGTCAGGCTTTCCCGCGCGAAAGCTCCCCAGATATCGCCGTTGCTGAACGCGTCCGCAACACGAAGGCGGTGGCCCACGAACGGACGCATGTCGTAACGGACTTCATTCAAATAATTCGGATCGCGGCGGTCAGGAATGCGGTAATCCCAGTAAGAATGACGAACGCCGTTGATTTCTTCAATGCGTTTCATCCCGCCAAAAGGATAAAGAGGGCCCTGCGTCTGGCCGATGCCGAACGCGATATATTTTTCCGCGCTGGTGTCCGGATCAAAAACGTTCCAGCCCATGGAAGCCAGGAAATCCGCGCCTGACATGGCAAAGCGGGGTGAATCCGCCTTTTCATTGTCGTGATCGCTGATGCGGACCCAGCGGACTTCGTAAGTTCCGTCCGGAAGCGGAATAATGCCAAAAGCGCCGATGGTTGCGGCGCGGCCTTCATAACCTTCGGAAAAAGCCACAACTTTAGTTTCTTTCACAAAACGCGAAACCGCTTCCACATAGTGCTCGCCCCATTCGTCCCCGCTGGCCAGCTGGCCATTGCCGTTGTTCCAGGCAAGGTGGAGCGCGTCAAAACGCATCAGACGCTTGCCGGGTTTAGGGTTTCCAAAACGCGCCCAGAAACGCGCGGGCGCAAGCATGGGCTCATAATTCAATTCGCGCATTTTGCTCCAGTTCCATTTGCGCAGATCGCCCCAGTCTTCATTCAGGTCCGCGGCCGGGTCGGGGCTACGGCGGACAATGCCGGGGTTTCCAGGGTAAAAGTATTCCGGGTGCTTCCAGCTGTAAACGCTCGTCACGCCCGCGAACATGGGGCGGTCAAAAGCCACGCGGCCGCCGCGTTTTTCAAAATCCACCACGCGCGGCTCAAACTGGGTATAAGCCACCCACTGCGCGTACTTGTGCATCTGCACGGCTTTTTCAAAATCAGGCCGCTTGCGCACCACGGCTTCAAGTTTTTTGGAGACAAATTCGCGGTCGCGCTCGCTCCAGCCGTCAAACGAAGGGCGGCTGAGCTGCATCAGCAGGATGACCAGCGCCTGCTTGTCTTTCAAAAATTCATGGTTCGCCTCGATAAATTTTGAAACAACTTCCGGCGCGCGCACGAAAGCGGCCCTGTCCCCGTCATTCCAGGAGGCGAAGGACTTGCTCATGCCCGACATCAGCTGCTTCATATCTTCAGCTTCGGCCAGTTCGGTCTTGTGTTCGTCCATCCATCTCGAAAAATAAGACGCGATGGCGTCCGGATTTCCCCACTCCGGAAGTTCCTTCCAGATAAATTCAAGAAGCGTCATCAGTTCCGCGTAATCATTCAGCCAGTGCTTGTCGTGTTCGGTGACAAAACGGTTAAAAGCGTCCTTGCGCGATCCGGTCTGCGCCTGAAAACGTTCGGCCGCGGCAAAGGCCACTTCCCGCTCACGGCGCCAGACATCCAGATGGTCGACCTTGGTGTGTTTTTCCGCGGGCGCGATCAATTTCGCCTGAAGCGATGCCTGGTCAGGGTGTGACGTGACATCTTCCACCACGGACCAGTCAATGTTCAGCTCATAAAGCGAGTAACCGTCAATGCTGCTGTAAGGGCTCTGCGCCCAGGGCGGAATGCCGTGATGCGGAAGAACGTGAGAGTGATCGCCGGATTCCCGCGCGATGTTGTCATAAGTGAAGTCCGTGAATTTTCCAATGCCCGGATCTTTTTCAGAGCGGCGCAGCGAAGCGATCGTCAGGCTGGGGATCAAATGTCTTTTCTCGCGGCTCCACACAGGACGGCCGCTGGGCATGACTGAAGACTTCTGCGAAGGAGGCTGAGGTTCCGGCCTGGATTCCGGCGCCGGCGCTTCTTCAGCCGCCATCGGCACGAACTCCAGAATCTGGGAGCGCATGAAACCGGGCTGCGTGATGCCGTTATTGTCCACTTTGCCGGGAATCACGGGAATACCAACGGCCCATTTATTTTCATGCCACTCAGCGCCTGTGGGAGGAAGCTCTTCGCCTCTGCGGTAATCGCGGTTCAAAACATGGTCAAAAACATAATAACGGCGGTTGTCTTTTTCAACACCCACAGTCTTGAGGTCGGACACGCGCACCCAGACTTTTCCGTCCGAGTCGCTGAAAAATTTCCGGTCAAAATGGATCATGACCGCGATTTTGCGGCCATCCGGAAGATCGCGCGAAAAAACCATGGCCGTGTTGCGGTCAATACGCGGGAACCAGATTTCACCGTTCTGGAAAACTTCCTGCACCCCGGGCCTGCTGAAAATGGCTTTCAGGACCTTGAAGGTGTCGGAATGCCAGTTTTCTATAAAAGGAAGAAGCTCGGGAACAAGGCCGGCCAGAAAAGTCATGACCGGAGGAACGCCTTCCACGCCGAATTTATCACGCGCTTCGGCGGGCGAAAGCCGGGCCACGCCTTCAAGCGCGATGCGCAGCTGGGCCGGATTATGACGAAGGCGGCGGATTTCCTGCTGCAGAAGCACCACAGGATTTGAACCGCCGTCCACATACTCGCCCTTGACCGCGGCGGCCAGGTAAGAAATCATTTTCTGTTCCACAGCCAGTCCAAGCCGGAGAACCTGCACATTGATATTGCCGGGAATGCGCATGAACAAGCCCTGGGTGCGGACTTCCGCGGTTTCCCGGGTGCCGTGATTTTCGCCGGTCAAAACGTCCTGCACATAAAGTTTGCCCGGCGCATTCAGCGCTTCGCGGCCAATGACCTCGGCAACGCCGCTGGGAGAGATACCGGCCTGGGCCTCAGGGCCGCGCTCCATACGGTAGGCAAACGCTTCCGCGTTCACGCCTATAATGACTTTTTCTCCGTCAAGCTCAACGGCATAAATCTTGACGCCTTCAGAGGTCGAATCCAGCGGCACGCCGCGGCGGTCCAGATAACGTTCCAGGTTCTGGCTGACCAGCCGGTTGCGGATCAGCGGTTCGATGGACGCATGCTGGGAAAAATCAGCTTCCTTGATATGGTTCAGCAGATCAAGCGAGGTCTTCTGCGCCAGCTTGTCCAGAAGATCCAGGGCCTGAAGATTCAAGCGGACTTTTTCAAGCGGATCGCTTGAAAGCGCGGCCTGGTCCGCAAGCTCTTCAATCCGGGTCTTGAAATCCGCGAGTCCGGGGCCTGTATCTTTCAAAAGCGTGAAAAGGATATGGTTGAAAATATCGCCGTAAGTGTGGCCGCTGGCGTTTTGCGCGTGAAAACCAATGATGCCGTAGGCCGTGCGTCCTTTTAAAATCAGTTCGCGTGCAGTTTCAACAAAACTCAGAAGACCGGGCTTGCTTCTCAGAACCGTGCGCTCGACCTGGGCGCCGCCATCATAAACTTTTTCCGTAAAACCAAAACCCGTGTCACCTTCTCCGCCGCTGACAAAACGGCGGGCATCGTCAAGGCTGACCCACGTGGCCCCGAAAAGCTCGCGGTCCGCCTTGCGTTTTTCGATGACCTGGTTGAGAAGAAACAAATGAGCGCGCGCCTGGCCCTGTTCCATGTCTACCTTGACCGATGACTTCAGCGCTTCATGCTGGATTTTGCGGCGCATGACCGGGTCCGCATAAGCTGCTTCAAGCCATTTCAGCGCTTCACGCAGGCTCTTGGCGGAAGGCCGTCTCTTTCCGCCCTCAACTGTGCTTTTTTCTTCTTCAAGCGGCAGGTAACGGACCAGGAAGCCGTTGGTGATTTTCCATTTTTTGATTCCGCGCGCTTCGTCTTCAGGCGAAGCGTCCAGATGCTTGATAAGTTCATCGTAAGTCACGCGTTTGCCGTCTTCGCCGTCGGTGAAAACGCTGATGGTCTTGCCCGTGGATTCTTCCACGATATTGAAAAGTTCGGGCATGGCTCCGTCCCAAACGCCGATGAGCGCGCCCATGTTCCAAAGCGCTTTCATCATGCTGGTGGCCGAAGCTTCAAGGTCTTCATCCGACATCATCACGGTCGCGGCCATGGCCTGGAAAATCAGGCGCGCGTCCTGAATGTTGTAGTTCTGGATTCCGGCAAACTGCTGTTCAAGGCCGAAGGTCGTGATCAGGCTCTTGATCATGTTGAAGTTGGCAACTGCCGCGTAATCAAATTCGCGGCCGCCCAGAATTTCGCGGGTGCGGGACTCGCGCAAATCGCGCATGGCTTCCGTGGTTTTCATGCGTTCGCGCAGGCCTTCAAAGACCCAGGAATGCACGACCGCGCGGGCCAAAAGGAAAACGGGAAGGAACGGCTCTTCATGCCCGTGCCAGGTTTTCAGCTTGCGGGTGGTGCGGGCCAGGATCTTGATCCACTCATCTCCCGAGCTTTCACGCACGCGGCGGATCAGCGCTTCAAGCTGCTGCTTTTCCGGCATGTTGTCATAGCTGGCATATCCCTTGATGAAAGGCCCGTGTTTCTGAGGGTCATAGAGTTCCCACGCGCCTCCCCATTGAATGTAAAGATCTTCGGCCGGATTGGGAAAAGCGCTTTCGGCGGGAACATCGATTTGCTTTCCTTCAGTTCCAGGAGTGGCGCCTTTCCAGAATTTCTGCGGGCGGCGGTTGGGGTCTTCCCAAAGAGCGCGCTCAAGAAGTTTGAGGGTTTCATCCTTGCCCGCGGCCTGCATGGCCTCAAGCATGGAGTTTTTCAGCATCAATTCCAGCCATTTTTCAGGACCTTTATAAGGAACCTGGCGGCGGACATTGGCCACGATCGGACGAGCCAGCAAAGCGTTCTTGATGGCTTCAGCTTCCGGCCAGTGATTGATCAGGCGGTCCCACTGGGACGGGTCCTGAACAGCCTTAC
>CAZIQJ010000013.1:0-22843 GCA_964541285.1 uncultured bacterium
GGGTTATGATGGGTCCAGAAAGGGCCGCGAGATGAAGGGAAAAAGTATAGTAAAGCCGTAAATTTTAAATGGCCGAGCCTGAAACCCTGCTTCGGTAAAAAGGTGATGTTTATATTAGCGCGTTCAAACTATAAAGCAAGGGAAAAACACAGGCAAGAGCTACCTGGATGGCTCCGCGGCTCCTTCAAAGATCTTTTTAAGCTCTGAGGACAGCTTCAGGCTGTCGTGCCTGAGGAGTTCAGCCTCAGAGGCGATGTCCCCTGACACAATTTTGGCCCGGGTGACTTTGGAAATCATGGCATTGTCTTTTTCAATGACCGGCCCCTGGTTTTTAAGCCGGTATTTAGCCAGCGAGGGCTCGGTAAACTGCGTGGATGAATAAAGCACATAGTCCAGCACATCCCGGCCCATGTATTTCACAAGCTCACGGACGTGGTCGCTGACCTGAAACCCGGTGGTCTCACCGGGTTTCGTCATGACATTGCAGATATAAATTTTTTTGGCGCGGCTGCTGGCAATGGCCTCAGGGATTCCTTCCACGATCAAATTGGAAATGACACTCGTAAACAGATCCCCCGGACCGAGCAGAATGTAGCGTGCGTTCAAAATGGCTTCCAGTGCGTCCGGGTTAGCGCGCGCTTTGGGTTCCTGCCAGAGCTTTGAAATTTTAAGCGTAGTATCGTGCCCCTCAAAAAGATCAATGCGGTGCTCTCCGGAAAGCACGGCCCCGTTTTCAAGTTCCGCGTGCAGAGTATTGACCGTTTCCGTGACCGGAATGACCGTTCCCTGAATATTCAGAATTTCTCCGAGAGACCGGACCGCCAGCGTCATGGACCCGCGCATCTGGGTCAGAGCGGTAAGAAGAAGGTTGCCCAGGTTGTGTCCTTCAAGCCCTCCTCCCTTTTCAAAACGGTACTGCATCAGTTCGTTCAAAAGGTCAGGCGCCGTTGAAAGCGCCACAAGACTGCGGCGAACATCGCCGGGCGGCAGAATCCCGAACATATCGCGCAATTTCCCGGTGGAGCCGCCGTCATCGCTCATACTGACAACGGAGCACAGCTGCAGCCCGGAAAGAGTCTTGAGGCCGGAGAGAAGCGTAAAAAGCCCGGTTCCTCCGCCAAGGCAGGTCACGCGCATGTCCTGTTCCAGAATCTGCTGGACCATGGCCACAAAACGGCGAATGACCATGGGCCGCGTGATAATTTCTGTGCGGGGAAAATGCCCGGCTTCAATCTGGAGGCGGTCATCTTCAGAAAGCGTGAGAACAATGACAGGCGGAGACTTGAAATTTTCAAGCGAACCGAAGCGGCGGAGAATTTCAACCGGCCCCATCCGCGTCAGGGAAATATCAAGAATAAGAAGATCGAACTTCTGGGTGATGGCTTTCTGGAAAGCGTCAAGCCCGTTAGACGCCATTTCCCAGTCATAACGGAATCGGGTCAGCGAACGCTTGATCAGGATTTCAAGCGGCGGATTGTCCGTGGCAAGCAGGATTCTCATGAAGTAAATTACGGCGTTTTGAAATCAAACTGAAGGCAGGCGTAAAGCGGAAAACTAGAGGACTTTGGAAACCCGGGACGGCTGCTCCATGGCGTGGCACTCCCGGACCAGCACTTCATAGGCCTCTTCGGCCCTTTCTGCGATCTTCAGACGTTCACGCAGAAAGGCGTCGCGGAAAAAGGATTCCACAAAACCCAGGATCGAAAACTTGCGCGCGCGGAATTCTGGAGTATCGGGGAAAAAAGCCAGAAAAACAAAATGCACAGGTTCCTGGTCAGGCGCGGGACAAGAAAACCCTCGGCGGCTGATTCCCAAAACCGCGACAGGTTCGGTGATGCCGGAAACAACGGCATGGGAAAGCGCGACGCCGTCCCCTATGCCGGAACTTTCAAACATTTCACGCTGGATTAACAGATCAAGAAGATCCCGCTTCTTCGCGGAAGGAACAAGTCCGGACGGAAGAAGGGCTACGAGTTCCGCGAACGCGGCCTCACGGGTGGTTGCCTCAAGAGGCAAGCGTACCGTCTGCTCACGCAGCAAATGTTGAAACATGGGTCCTTCTGGAGTTAACACGGCGCAGGCGCGCTTCATTTGAAAGCATGCGCAGCCATTTGCGGTGGGCAAACCGGAGATCAAGCTTGAGCTTGCGGAAGTGCTGGTAAAAATCATCCGGAATCTTGTTGCGGCGGTCTGTTTCAATCCGGAAAATCCAGTCCTGCAGGTATTTCAATTCCTTGAGTCCCTGCGCGGCGACAGACCTCAATTCCGCACCATCTTCGGAAGAGTCGGCCTCGGCCCGGCTGTTGAGGACAGAAAAACCCTGCTCAAGCTGGGCAAGAAACGGTTTCATTAAAAGGGTTGAGCTCTTCATAAAAATCCTCGTGAATCAAATTTCAGGAAGCTTAAAAAAACATGATTGATTCGATGTCAAAAAATAGCAAAAACGATGTTAAAGCACGATTAAAAAGGAATTAAAAAATTTTAATTGAAAAGAGGGACTTTATGAAACGACAGGAAGGAAAACCCGGAGAGTCGTGCCTTTACCCGGCACGCTGTGCAGCTCGATAGTGCCCTGATGGATGTCCGCGATAGTTTTCGCGATATTCAAACCCAGGCCGGAGCCCTCGTAGGAACGAGCTTGATCGGCGCGGTAAAACCGGGTAAAAACCCGGGATTGCATTTCCGGCTCAATGCCGATACCGGTGTCGCGGACCTCGACAAGGGCCTTGCCGTCGCGGCGCGAAAGCGACAGGGAAATCTCACCGCCTTCGGGCGTAAACTTGATGGCGTTGTCCAGGAGATTACTGAAAAGGCGCTTGAGATAAACGTCATCCCCTTCCACATCCGCCTCCTGGCGAAACTCCATCGAGAGCCGTATCTTTTTTTTCTCAGCGCGGTCCAGAAACCGTTCTGCGACCTGGCTTAAAAGAGCCGACATTGAAAGCTTCTTTTTCTCGTACCGCAGCTGTTTGGAATCACTGCGCAAAAGCAGCATCAGGTCATCCACCAGACGAATCAGTTCATTGACCTCACCCTCAATGACACGCAGGGTTTCGGTCAGCGCTTCGGGCGAACGGGCACGCCTGAGCGCGAGGTCGATTTCTCCGCGGATGATGGCCAGAGGCGTTTTGAATTCATGAGAAACATTGGAGCTGAAATCCTGCACTGTGCGGGTAGATGATTCAATGCGGTCCATCATTTCATTGAGCGTTTCCGCGAGCCGGTCGATTTCATCCCCTGTCTGCGTGCGCGGCAGCCGGCTTTTAAGATACGCCGCGGTAATGTTGCGGGCTTCTCGGATCATGAGGTCCACCGGCTCCAGGGAGCGGCGGATCAAGAAAAGCCCGACCACGCAGCTGGCGAGCGCGGCCGCCGGGATGGTGATCCAGATAATGAACGTCAGGCGGTCCAGAGCGCCGTTTGCCTCCGCCAGGGATGTTCCCACCTGCAGGATCATGTCCGGAAAATCAGGATAATCGAGGCGCTTGTAAAAAAGACGAAATGGTTTTTTCTGGAAGTGAATGATCTGGAACGATTCTCCTTTTTCCATAAAAATAGAATCGCGCTCAAAATCCGGGAAAATAATTTCCTTCTGCCATCGCGTCAGGTTCCCCATCAGGGACGTATGGTCAGACTTGATCAGACGGACCATCAGCGGCGTCTTCCTGACCTGATGGTGCGCGGCCTCCCATTCCAGCAGGGTTTTCTGCATAAAGCGTACCGAGTCAGGGTCTTCGCTGCGGGGTGGCTGCGGCAGATGGCCGAGGAAACGGCCAAGAGAACTTTCCAGAGCGGTGGCTTCACCCACCAGATAAAGGTCCACGTCGCGGTAAAGCAGGCGCTCAAACTCAGTGTGCATGAAAAAACCGAAGAAGCTGAGAAGAAAAGTCAGGAGGACCGCGTACCAGAGCGTCAGCCTGAATTGAACGGTCCTGAAAACCTTCATGAACTAGAAATCAGAAAGGCGGTAACCGGAGCCGCGGACGGTTTCAATCCGGCTTTTGCCGGCGGGAGGATCAATTTTTTTGCGCAGAAAATTAATGTACACATCAATGGTATTGCTCATGGGATCAAAGTGAAGGTCCCAGACATGTTCCGCGATCTGCGTACGGGTCACGACCTCGCCCTTGTGCCGCATCAAAAACTCAAGCAGAGCGAATTCCTTTTGCGAAAGCGGAATGTCCTCGCCTTTTTCATTCCGGACTTTCCGGCTCAAAAGGTCCATGACAAGGCCGCCGGCAGAAAGCTGGGATTCCTCTTTCAGCTCCCGCGGCCTGCGCAGCAGCGCGCGAATACGGGCCAGAAGCTCATCAAAAGCAAAAGGTTTTGTCAGGTAATCATCCGCGCCCTGATCCAGCCCTTTGATCTTGTCCTCGACCGAATCGCGCGCGGTCAGCATCAGTACCGGAGTCCGGTTTCCCTCTGCGCGCATTTTGGCGCAAAGATCAAAGCCGCTCATCTTGGGCAGCATGACATCCAGAATGGCAAGGTCGTAATCATTGACCGTGACGCACTCCCAGCCCTTTTCCCCGTCATGCATGACGTCCACGGCATAGCCCTCTTCCTTCAGGCCCCGCTCAATGAAGCTCGCCATTTTTTTCTCGTCTTCAACTAAAAGGATGCGCATTACCTTTCTCCTTCCGGGTCATAATGGACCGTAACGTCTGCTTCCGGGTACTTCTCATGGATTTTATCAATCAAACCCTCTGTCATCAAATGGGCTTTTTTAAAATCTTTTTCGCCTCGGATCTCCACATGGAAGTCCAGAAAGATCCTGGCGCCCGCTTTCCGGCTGCGAAAGTTATGCAGCCCGCCCAGGTCCGGGTCATATTCACGGATGATCCGGGCGATGTCCTCCCTGGAAACGTCGGGAATGCTGCGGTCCAGAAGCTCGTCGATGCAGCGCCTTCCAATACCGGCCGCAACCTTGAAAATATAAAGAGAAATGGCGATCGAGAAAATCAGGTCCACGATCACAAAGCCCGTCATGCGGATAATAAAAAGAGCGGCCAGCGCTCCGCCATTGCTGAGAATGTCGGAAGTGTAATGAAGGATCTCGGTCGAAAGGATCAGCGACCCTGTCTTTCTCTGCGATGCGGCCAGGCGGGCGACCAGGCACAACGTAACGAACAGCGAAAACGCCATGACCGTCATGCCCGCGGGAATATCGCGGACAAAACTGCCCGCCACAAGCCGGCGCGCGGACTCCACAATCAGAAAAACTCCGCTGCCAAGAATGGCTAGGCTCTGAAAAAGTCCGGCCAGACTTTCGATTTTTCCATGACCGTACTCATGTTCCGCGTCCGGCGGCTTCACCGCTTCGCGGGCCGCGAACAGGTTAATGAGCGATGAAAGCACGTCCATGGCGGAATCCAGTGCGGAAGCCAGAATGGCCATGGAATGTGTGGCAAGACCGGCCGCCAGTTTTAAAACAGCCAGAAATAAAGCCGTGCCAACCGACCAGTAAATGGCGGAAGCGGCCTGCTGGCTTGCGTGATGATGGCCGCCGCTCAAGAAAACCTCTCAGGATCAAAAGGCTTCAGCTCTCGCGGCATGCGGCCGGAAAAAATCCCCCTGGCCAGCAGTTTCCCCGCGTAACGGCCGATCAGAATGCCGCTCCGGTAAAAACCCGCGGCCACATAAAGCCCCGGAACCTTCGACGCGCCGATCAAAGGAAAACGGTCTTTGGGAAAAGGCCGAAGCCCGGCCCATGAATCCACCATTTTCCGGGAGCGGAGCGCGGGAACAAGCCTTTCATTTTTTCTGCGGATAGCGCGCAGCCCGGCGCTCGTGACTTTGGGATTGAATCCTACCTTTTCCACCGTGGAACCCAGAAGCAGGGTGTCCGGATCCCAGGGAACGATATACCCGCCGTCGACTGTATGCAGAACGGAACGGATGCGGAGTTTCTTTTTTTCCGTAATGACAATCTGGCCGCGGACCGGCTGAACCGGAAGCTTTCCGCCAAGCGTGCGCACCGCCCCTGCCCAGCAGCCCGAAGCATTGACTGCCGCGGAGCACGGATAAAAATCTTTTCCGGCAAACACACCGGCCACACGCCCGCCCCGGATCAAAAGCCTCGGAGGTTTCGCGGTCTCAAGGATCTTCACTCCCCGCTTCACAGCGTCCGCCTTGAGAGCGCGCAAAAAAACCGCAGGCTGCACACGGCCGATCGTCGGATAAAAAATCCCGCCCACCGCCTTCGGGCTGACTTCCGGCTCATGTTTTGAAATCCATTCCGGGCCTCGCCAGGAAACAGGAATCCCCACGCGCCGCTGCCACAAAAAACGTTTTTTCAAAAGACGTTCTTCTTCGCGGTTGAAGGCCACGTAAAGCATGCCGGATTTCTGATAGCCGGCTTTCATGGAAGTATTTTTTTCAAGCCGCCTGACATCCGCGGGCCATTCACGGAAAGCCCGGACACAAAACGGAAGAAAAGGAGAACGCAGTTTCATTTCAAGAAAGGGGTCCAGGATACCGCCCGCGGCCGGAGAAGACTGGCCTTTGACCCCAGAGGGAGTCAAAACAAGGATTTTTTTACCGGGCCGGGCAAGCGCGCCCGCGGCGCCAAGCCCTGCCACGCCGCCGCCAAGAACAATCACATCATACTTTTTCTGCATTTCCGAACACCTTCTCAAGTTCCTGCACGCTCGTCACCGGTTGACGGCATGCGTAGTTTTCACAGATATAAACGGCAGGTTGATCCGTATTTTTTACCGAACTCCCGAACGGAATCAGACGGTTGAAGGCTTCCAGGTCCGGAGAGCTTTCAGCAGGGCGCGCGGCCATAATCCGGAAGGGATCAAATCCCCCCGCCACCCGGCGGTAGAATTTCTGAAAATCGGGATGTTCGCGGCTGCCGGAGAAAATAATTTCCCGTGACGGCGAAGAAGCAAAATCCACGGCCATCAAAAACTGCGGGTACGCCACCGGATGCGCGGCAAGAGAAGGCATCTGGATTTCGATAAGCCTGCGCGCTGCCGCTCCAAAATTTTCGCGGCCGGTCAAACGCCACAGCTTCAAAAGAAGGAGCGCGGCCACGGAATTTCCGGAAGGCGTGGCTCCATCATAATATTCCTTGCTGCGGACCACCAGCTTTTCCCCATCTTGCGCGGACATAAAAAAACCGCCTTCCGCGGAATCCCAGAAAAGGCGGATCATTTCCTCCGCGAGAAGCACGGATTCCTCCAGCCAGCGAACCTGAAAGTCCGCTTCATATAAATCGAGAAGCCCCAGCGCGAAAAACGCGTAATCTTCCTGAAAAGCCGGGATCGCGGCTTCCGCTTCACGAAAGCGGCGCAGAAGGCGCCCTTGCGGCCGCATGCTGCCCAGAACAAAGGAAGCGGCGCGGGCCGCGGCCTGGGCGTACTTTTGCTCCCCCAGGGCAGCTGCCCCGCGCGCCAGCGCGGAAATCATCAAACCATTCCAGGCGGTCAGGATTTTATCATCCTTGTACGGAGCAATCCTGCCCGAGCGGAGTTTTAACAGTTTCTCGCGGGAATGAAGCAGCAGTTTTTCAACTTCCCCCGGGTCCAGATTTTTTTCCCGGGCAAATTCCTCGACGTTCTTTGCAACGCTCAAAACAGAAGCCGCATGCTCAAAATTTCCCTCATCCGTGACGCCGTAAAAATCGCAGAACAGCTTTCCCGCCTGCGGACCAAGCGCCTGCACGATCTCCTCAGGCCGCCAGACATAGAACTTGCCTTCCTCACCCTCACTGTCCGCGTCTTCAGCGGAATAAAAAGCGCCTTCAGGCGACGTCATGTCATTGAGAACATAACGGAAAATGTCGCGCGCTACGGAAAAGTAAAACGTGTTTCCCGAAGCCTGGCCCGCTTCAATATAAGTCCCGGCGATAATGGCCTGATCATAAAGCATTTTCTCGAAGTGCGGCACCAGCCAGTTCTCATCCGTGGAATAACGGTGAAACCCTCCGCCCAGATGGTCATAGATTCCGCCCTGCGCCATGGCGCGCAAAGTTTTTTCTGTCATGCGCAGGGCGTCATGCGCGCGGTTCTTTTTCCAGTAACGCAGCAGCAGGGAGAGTTCATGGCTGCGCGGGAATTTGGGCGCGCTGCCGAAGCCGCCGCGCTCCGAGTCAAAACTGTGAAGAAAACGGGTGTAGGCCTTTTGAAAAATATCTTCCCCGTCCTGAGCGGCCGGGAGCTGGTTTTTTTGTTTCAGATGCCCGGTCAATTCTTCGCCCGCCTGCAGCATCTGGTCTTTTTCCGAGCGCCACATCTGGGCCAGCCTGGGAAGAACGGTTTTCATGCCCGGCCTTCCCCAGCGGTCCTCCGGCGGGAAATAAGTTCCTCCCGTCACAGGCTGTCCGTCAGGCGTCAGAAAAACCGTAAGCGGCCAGCCGCCCGCCCCGGTCATGGCCTGGACAGCGCTCATATAAAGATGGTCCACATCAGGCCGCTCTTCACGATCCACTTTGACCGGAACAAAATCCCGGTTCAAAAGCTCCGCGATTTCCGGGCTTTCAAAGGATTCCCGCTCCATGACATGGCACCAGTGGCAGGTGGAGTAGCCGATGGAAAGAAAAATCATTTTATCTTCGGACGCGGCCTTTCGAAACGCCTCCGGCCCCCACGGATACCAGTCCACGGGGTTGCGGGCATGCTGAAGAAGGTAGGGGCTTTTCTCCCTGGCCAGCCTGTTGGGTTTTGTCATGGCCGCCAGTATAACATGTTTTTCTCAAGGGTGAATGTCTCAAGCCCGTGAAATTAAGGCCGATAATTCTAAGGCCATGAACAAACGCCTTTTAATCCTTTTATCCGCCTGTGCTTTAGGCTCCTCCGGATGCACCGGCCTTGATCTCCCCCAGCCCTTTCAAACCAAGCCCTACACTTATATTTCAGGCGGCGATCAGCTTGGCCGTGACACCCTGGAAAACCGGGTGCTGGTGGCGGGCAAAAAGTTCCCTATCAAGAACCGGGACACCAATGAAGTCCTGAGCATCCTGGGCCAGCCCCAGAACATTCAGATCGTGGAGCGGGAAGTCGCGGAAGACTGGTATTACGTTTATTATAAAAATTACGTGGCCTACGTTCCCAAGAAAATCGCCAATCTGAGAGACCGCCAGGAAGGCACTTTCATCGTCCGTTTCTACCATGACCGCGTCATCGACGTGGTCGCCATCGATTAACTGCAAAGCTCTCCCGTAAAAGTCCGGAACTCTCCCCTGAAATAAAACGCGTGCGGAATCTTTCTGTTTACGGAAGGAAATCCAGGAAGAGAACTCTTAGCGCCTGCGGTCCTGCGCCGGAAGCAGGCCTCTGAGGAAGACCCGGTCCCAATCATAAAAAATCAGGAGCAGGACAAGAAGCGCCAGCGTGTCCGGAATGGAAACAGGGCAGAGCATGTAGCTGAACGCGGAGAAAACCGCGACCAGCAGCGGATAAAACCGGCGGATTTCCCATGAGATCAGGACAACGGGAAAAAACAGCTGGAGACCCAGCATAAGCGCGGCGCCCGCGAGCCAGAAAAGGTCAGGATAGTGCATGGCCTGATCCAGAAAATGCCGGTTGAAATGCATCATTCCAAGGCTGTCCTGAATCAGATATTTTTTCAGGTTCCATGGCTGAAGCCACAAAAACCCCATGCTCTTCAGCTTCATGAAACCCGCCTGAAAATACGAAAACGCCACCACGCCCCGGAGAAGGAAAACCGACCATGCCATGGACTCCTCCGGGCGGATGTCCCGGAGGGACTTGCCTTTCCCCCGTCTGACTTTTTCATCAATGGAAAAGCTTTCCCCGCTGGGCAGAAGAGACAGGAAGAAAAGAAGGTACAGGACAATGATCCCGTGAAAAAAGAAAGTTCCATAGGCGTAAAGAATGCCGCCCGCCACAAAAAACAGCAGCGTGGAGATAAAAAGAGATACGCGGGTAAAAATTCCCAGCCCGGCAAGCAGAAGAAAACCGATCAGGGCCGCCTTGAGCAGCGCGAGGTTGAAAGAAGAAGTCAGGATGGCTTCAAGCAGCCCCGGTGGAACCAGTTTCATCAGCCCCTTGGGCCAGAACCAGACCGTTGAAACTTCGGCAAAGGAAGAAAAGTTTTCCATGCACGCGTAAACGAGCGCGGCCAGAACCACCAGCACGCGGATGATCCCAAGGCGCACCGCGGGAGCCATACCGACAATCTTGCGTTCAAGCATCATGGGTTTTTCCTCGGGCGGCCCACATAGCGCTGCACCAGATAGCCGTGTTCAGGATCGAGCGGTTCGTGAACGAAGTCCCATTTCTTTTTTTCAAAATGAATTTCCCTGATTTTCGGACCGACAGACTTGCGGATTTTATTTTCATACGCTTCGGCGAAAGAATCCGCGAATGCGTCGGAAAGCTCAGGCCTCTGAAAAACGGAACGCGTGAAATGTTTCAGCCTGCCGTTGGCCAGCACAGGCAGAATCAGTTCCGGGCTGAGGGAAAGGACCGTGCCGCCTTCCAGCAGGCACCGGACCTGCAGATACCGGGCCTTTTTCTCTTCAGGCCGGGCGTAATAGGGAAAATTCGTGAAGGGGTAAAACTCCGTCAGGTTGACACACTCAAAAACGATGTAGATGAGGTAAAGCCAGAAGAGGTTTTTGGGACGGCCCGAAACGCCGGGACGCTGAGTCACAAGGACGGCAATTAAAAACACAATGGCCGCGGCAAAAAAGATTTTGAATTCCAGCGGACGGTTCCACATATAAGGTTATTCCATTATCGGCACCCGCCCCCGGCGCCTGTACGGCAAATCTCAGGCCGGTTTCGGGGCGGAATCCGGAGTTTTTTCTGGCTCTTCCCTGCCCTTGAGCTCAAGCGCGGGCAGGTAAACCCCTTTGTATTCCCTTTTCCACCAGGCCTTGGTCGTCAGCCGCTCCCGGGGTCCGGTAAAACGGTACTCATAGGCTACCGCCCGTATATAGCGGGGCGGCTTTCCCTCAAAGGGGTTGGACTTTAAAAGCGCCAGAACATCGGGCTGGCCCTGAAGCAGCCGGACGCAAAGATTCAGGAACCACGGGTTCTGGTCCGGACGGCTGAGCGCGGCAAACCACATTTGCCAGTCCAGGCGCGGCTGATGAGGCGCCGTGAAAGCCGGCAGCACAGCAGGATTCCCCGGTTTGAACCTGAATTCATACTCGGACCAGTGCGCCGCGTCATACGACCCTTCGATAAAAATTTCCAGACGCCGTGTGGTCATGACCGCGAAAAGCCCGTAATTGTTCAGGCTGTGAAAAGGCGCTATGACCTTTTCAACGGCAAAGGCCGCGCCCATCCAGGGAAGGCGGATCCGCAAAGGCCGGACAATCTGAACAGAGCTGACAAGAAAAAAAATCAGCGCCGCGGGAATCACGGCAATGCGGCGGATGGCCGCGTTTCCTTTTTCAAACGTCAGCGTCATGGTGCGCAAAAATGGCCAGAACGTGTCGTCGATAGCCAGCAGGCAAAGCCCCAGGGTCAGAAGGTTGAAGAAACAATAATTACCGGTCAGAAAAATCAGGGCCTGCAAAGAAAGCAAAAGAACCGCGCCGGCGTGGCGGAGGCGGCGCGGGAAAAACAGCATGAACGGCGCGGCCAGCTCAATCACAAACACAAGGACCGTAGAAATTTTTTGGGAAAAAGCGGGCAGCTGATGAGCGAACCAGCTGGCCAGCGACGGCAGGGGCTGTGTCTGGTAATGAAATTCCAGCGCGCTCAGGTTTCTCCAGGCAGGATCGTGGCTGGCGAGCTTCACGATTCCGGACAAGAACATCAGTTTGAAAAGCAGGCACTGCAGAAGAAACCGGGCCGGCGCGGGCGGGGGCGCGTTCCACAGAGGCTTCCCGCTTTTTACGGGCGGCGCCAGAAAAAAAGCAAGCAGCCCGGCCTCAAGCAGGAGTACGTCCCATTGAAAGGCCAGGAAATCCTGCCCCACAGACACCAGCGAAAGATAAAGCACCCAGAGCGCGATCAGCGAGAACCGCATTCCCCTGCCAAGAATCAGAAAGCATGAGAAAACAATCCCCGCCGCGCAAAGGGCCTGCAGAAAAAGCGTCCCTGAATTCAACCATGCAAGCGTAGGAACCTGCCACCACGCGATGACCCCGCTTCCCAGCTGGCGGCTGACGGCCTTGAGAAAAAGTCCGGCAGGAAGAATACCGTTGGTTCCGATCAGTCCGGAAATCTGCGGTAAAAGAGAAGCAAAAGCCGCAAGAAAGGAGAGGCCCAGGATTTTAAAGAAAACCCTGCGTGAAAAAAAATAAGTGTCAGGCCTCGGGTCCTTTCCCTGAAAAAAAAGAGTCAGGCGGGAAAAGAAACCGCGGTGGGCAGCGACCCTGGCGTAAAAAAATTCAGCCAGCGCGGCAAAACCCGGAAGGTGGTGGTAAAGAAAGAGCGGCCATTTTTTACCGGGCGCGTACGCCAGCACGCGGAACACGGCTTCCGCGCCGCGCCAGGAAACGCCGTCCTGAAAAAGATAAACGGACTTCTCAAAATAAGCGGAAGGGATTTCAGGAAATCGCGCGGCCGATTCCTGAAAAGGGGCGAACTCCACTTCGTGGCCGGCGAGAATCTTCCAGCGCGCGACCCAGCGGGCGCAGAACCTGCAGTCCCCGTCATAGACAAGGACCGGCATTTCAGAGCTTTCGTTTGAATTGCTTTTCAAGGTCAAGGAAAGTGTATTTCAGAAAGCTGGGGCGGCCGTGAGGACAGGAAAACGGATTGTCACAGCGGCTGAGGCGCTCCAGAAGACTTTTGATCTGCGCCGGCGCCAGCGGATCATACGCGCGCACGGATTTTTTCTTGCACGCGATCAGGGCCGCGATGTCTTCCTTCTGGCGTTCCAGGCTGCTGGAAAGCTTGCCGTCTTCCCGCTCTTCGAGAAAAGCCTGAAGCACAGAAGCCGCGGAACCGCCTTCAAAAACAGCGGGCACGGCGCGCACAGCCCAGGAATTACCGCCAAAAGCCTCGATATCAAACCCGAGCTTCTGAAGAAGCGCCTGGGACTTTTTGAAGATTTCGCGATGCTTTGGAGCGACTTCCATAACTTCTTCCATTAAAAGCCGCTGGCTGGCGGGCTTTCCGCTGGTAAAACCTTTGAGCAGAGATTCGAACATGACACGTTCGTGCGCCGCGTGCTGGTCAACGACCAGAAGGCCTTCTTCCGTTTCAGCGATCAGGAAAGTGTTGTGGATCTGGCCCATGATCTTGGTGATTTTAAATTTTCCGCGCAGGTCGATAGGCTCTTCCAGAACCTCGGCCTGGGATCCATAGAATGCCGGAGCTTCAGGCTCGGCCACACCGGTAGAAGGTTTTCCACCGCCCTGCGGATAAAGCGGTGCCAGCGAAAGCGGAAACTCGGAAACGCCCGACGCCTTGCGGTAGGCGGGATCAAAAATCATGGGCCGCGACGCGGGAGCTTTCAGCTCCGGAGCCAGATCGCCTTCCGTTGAAAGGCGGGCAGCCACGGCTTCTTTGATAAACGTTTTAATTTCAGCTTCGCCGGAAATGCGGACTTCGAGCTTGGTGGGATGCACGTTAACGTCCACACGCTCAAGGTCCACATCCAGAAAAAGCACGGCCACAGGATACTGCCCGTGCATCAGCAGGCCGTGATAACCCGCCTGAAGAGCATGACTGAAAGCAAAAGCCCTCACCCACCGGCCGTTGATAAAATAAATCTGGCTGGAGCGGTTGGCCCGCGCCGCCTTGGGCTTGGCAATAAAACCCGAAAGCTTGATGCCTTTAGTCTCGGCCTTGATTTCCAGAAGGTCTTTCCCCATGCCGTCACCCAGAATCTGGGCCGCGCGGTAAAGCCCGCTCTCGCCCGCGAGCAGGTCAAAAACTTTTTTGTCATTGGACTGAAAAACAAAGCGCACATCGCGGCGCGACATGGCCAGGTTGGACACCGCTTCAAGCACGTGCGCGGCTTCCGTGGAATCGGTCTTGAGAAATTTTCTACGCGCGGGCGTGTTAAAAAACAAATCGCGGACCTCAATGATGGTGCCTTTGGCCGTGGCCGCGGGCTTGACGCTGGCGGTCTTGCCGCCTTCCATGACCACTTCGGTCCCGGTCGAAGCCTTGGCCGTGCGCGTCACAAGCTTGACGCGGCTGACCGCGGCGATGCTGGGAAGCGCTTCCCCTCGGAACCCGAAGGATTCGACGCTTGAAAGGTCCGCGGCCTGGGTGATCTTGCTGGTGGCGTAACGCTTGAAAGCCAGTTCCGCGTCTTCCGCGCTCATGCCGCAGCCGTCATCGGCAATGCGGATCATGCTTTTGCCGCCGTGGCGGATGGCAATCTCGATATTTTTCGCGCCCGCGTCCAGCGCGTTTTCAACAAGCTCTTTCACAATGGAAGCCGGACGCTCCACCACTTCCCCGGCCGCGATCTTGTTGGCCACCAGTTCAGGCAGGACTTTAATCAAACCCATTATTTAGAACCGCTTTCTTTTTTAAGCTCCGCCAGTTTTGCCAAAGCCTGAAGCGGAGTCATGGAGTCCACATCCAGGGCTTTCAATTTTTCAAGAACAGGGTTCGAAGCCGCCTCTGAAGCGGAAGCAAAATCAAAAAACGTGGTCTGCCCTGCGGGAACAGCTTTCTTTCCCTTTTTGCCTTTACCCTCAATGATTTCCGTGGCCTGTGTGTTTTCACTTTCCAGAATAATCAGGATTTCCGCGGCGCGCTGCGTCACCGCGTCCGGGATCCCGGCGAGCTTCGCCACATGAATGCCGTAACTGCGGTCCGAACCGCCGCGCACGACCTTGCGCAGAAAAATAATGCCGTCGCCGGTTTCACGCACCAGGATGTTGTAGTTTTTAACTCCGGGGAAATGATCCTCCAGTTGGGTCAGCTCATGGTAATGCGTGGCAAAAAGCGTGCGCGGCCTGACTTTTCCCTGCGCGAGATGTTCACAGATGGCCCAGGCAATGCTGACGCCGTCAAATGTGGAAGTTCCGCGGCCGACTTCATCCAGAATTAAAAGGCTGCGGGAAGTGGCGGAACGCAGAATATTCGCGGTTTCAAGCATCTCCACCATGAAGGTACTTTCCCCGCCCGCGAGATTGTCCGCGGCGCCGATACGGGTAAAAATCCTGTCCACCAGCCCGACGCGCGCGGAAGCGGCCGGGACCCAGGAACCGGTCTGCGCCAGCAGCGTGATCTGCGCCACCTGGCGGATGTACGTGGACTTGCCGGCCATGTTCGGTCCGGTCAGAAGTGAAAGCTGGTTTTCGCGGCCGTCAAGAAGCGTGTCATTTTCCACAAACTGCCCGGCAGGAAGCATGGACTCCACCACAGGATGCCTTCCTCCCTGAATGGAAAGTTCATCTGAATCCAGAATTTCCGGCCGCGCCCATTTTTTCTGCAGCGCGGTAATGGCAAGCGAAGCCAGCGCGTCGAGATTCCCCGCGGCCTTGCCCATGGCCTGCAAAGGCGTCAGGCGTTCCAGGACTTTGGAGCGGATATCATTAAAAAGCTCGTATTCAAGCGCCTTGATCTTGTCCTGCGCGCCCGTAATTTTTTCGTCCCAGGTTTTCAGCTCAGGCACCACGAAGCGCTCGGCATTGGCCAGGGTCTGGCGGCGGATGTAATCCGCGGGAACCATGGAAAGATTCGAATTGCTGATCTCAAGCGTGTAGCCGAACACGCCGGAATATTTCACTTTAAGAGACTTGATACCCGTGCGCTCGATTTCCCTTTTCTCAAATTCCAGGATCCAGGACTTGCCGTTTTTGGAAATGTCACGCAGCTCATCCAGCTCTTTTGAAAATCCGTCGCGGATCATGCCGCCGTCGCGCAAAGTCAGGGGCGGCTGGTCCACCACGGCCGCGGCCACAAGCGCCTGCAGATCAGGAAATTCCTGAATGTCACGGACGCAGTCTTTTAAAACTCCGGCCCTCACGCCCTTCAAAAGATTTTTCATTTCCGGCACGCGTTCCAGAAAAACTTTCAGGTTCACCAGGTCACGCGCGTTGGCCACGCCGCAGTTCAAACGGCTCATGGTGCGTTCCATGTCCTTGACTCCGGCCAGCAGCGCGCGGAGCTGCTGAAGAAAAGTCGGGTCAGAAAGAAGTTCCGCGATGGCTTCCTGGCGTTTTTCAATGGCGTCTTTGGCAAGCAGCGGGTGCGTCAGCCAGTGGTAAAGCGTTCGCGCGCCCATGGAAGTCAGCGTCTGGTCAATGCAGGAAAGCAGCGTGCAGCCGTCGCGGCGTCCGCTGTTGCTGGTCACAAGCTCCAGACTTTTCTGCGCCTCGCGGTCCAGCACCATGAACCCGCCGGTCTCAATCAGCGCGGGAATGCGCAAATGGCCGAGCGCGGAATGCAGATGGTCTTTCAGATAATAAAGGATGGCGCCGCAGGCGCTGACGCAAAGCGGCTTGCCCGCGAAAGGAATGCTTTTTTCAGAACCCAGGCGGAATCCGGTTTTTAAAAGGTTCAGGCCTTCGGAAGGTTCAAAAATCCAGTCTTCATAAATAGTCGCGGCCGCGCGCAGGCTTTCGCGGACAAAAGAAGTCAGGGTCTCGTCTTCCGCTCTTTTTTTGGAAAGGATGACTTCGCGCGGGGAAAGAAGAAGCAATTCGCTCAAAATACGGTCAGGCGTCAGTTCACGCACATAAAACTCGCCCGTGCCCAGATCCAGATAAGCCAAAGCCGCGGACTGCCCCGAAACCGAAAGGGCCGCCATGTACTCTGCCGCGGGCCGGGCTTCTTCGTCTTCAAGGTAAGCTGCGGGCGAAATAATGCGGCTGATCTTGCGCTCCACCAGCCCTTTGCCTGCCTTGGGGTCTCCCACCTGGTCGCAGATAGCGACCTTAAGGTTATGGTCCACCAGAGTACGGACATACCCCTGAAAAGAATGGTACGGGATGCCGCACATGGGAATACGGCCTTCTTCCCCGCCCCCCCGGCCGGTCAGGGTGATGTTCAGGATCTCGGAGGCACGGACCGCGTCCTCAAAGAACATTTCATAGAAGTCGCCCAGGCGGAAGAACAGGATGGTATCAGGAGGAAGCGTCTTTTTAATGGAGCGGTACTGCTCCATCATCGGGGTCAGTTTTGGACTAGCGGATGTGCTTTCAGCCATGGGATTTGAATGGCGCATCATAGCCCAAAATCCGGGGTTAAACAAGGGCGTATATAGGCGCCGGCATGCTGCCGCCCCGGTCCGCCTGAATGCGTCAGGCAAAAGCAGGACTCCAAAGCTTGCCAGGATTTCCAGATTGTCATTCCTGCGAAAGCAGGAATCCAGGATTTAATATCATCGCCGGTTCTCTCTGGATCAGCTCAACCTGTCCCCGTCAGAACCGTCCCTGATTTCGTTCCCAGCGCAGAGCGCAGAATCGAACCCGGTACATTTTTTGTTCTGTTTTATAATGCGGTCACTGTGTGATTATAAGATTTTGTACGCACTTTCCTTCGCAAAGTATTTTGAAGAACATCAGCAATTTTTCGCATTAATTCATCTAATTCTTTTTTAGCTTCACCAAATTGATCTGCGTTACGCGTATCAGAAAACAGCACTGCCCCTCCTACCAAATACGTGGGATGATTTATCTGAAACTGTTCAGGTTGCATAATAAGAGTTGAGACTTTCGCAGAAACGCCGGTCTTCTTTAAGAGAACTTCGTACAAGACGATACTTTCGCGCGAAGGCTTTTCAACAAAGCTATCCAAAGATATCCAAATCTTATTTAGATCAGCGATTTTCTCATCTACCAACTCAACAGACACTTCGCTTCTGTATACAGATTCCCGACACCCACTAAAACAAACTAACAAAATCGCTATCAGCAATAAATTCCTCATAGGCTTAATCATAGTCGGGGTTAGCATGAAATGGGGCTCTCTCCAACGTATCATATCTGTGCGTGCTTGGATTCTGATCTTTCACTAAGCTTATCGCGACACTTGTCGTTTTACTTGCTATATGAATTGGGATACAAAGTTTCGGTACCGGTCCCAAATGGAACGGGTTCAGCTAGGATAATATCAGGAAGAAATATAATTAGGAGGGAAATCATACCTGGCACCAGGAGTACCGGTACCGAATCCGCAAAATCCGGGGTTAAACAAGGGAGAAGGCTTTGCGCTGAAAGCAATGCCTTTACGCGGCGATCATGATCACCATGCGGGCATCATAGGCCTGCGCCAGGTTCCGGAGATAGCCTTCGGAAAAAGTCAGGTAGCCTTCCGCGTCTTTTTCAAAACTGTCGAGCGCCTTGCCCGCTTCTTCATACTGCAGCCACAGCAGGGCCGCGCCAAGAAGACCGCCCTCTTCATCCTGGCTTTGATAGCGGAAGAACCGGACCTTGCCCGAAGCAAGTGTCTTGCGCGCTTCCGTATTTCTGCGGGACAGATGAATATTCACATGTTTCTTCAGGCCTTTGACAAAATCACGCTGCGTGCTTTCATACGCTTCTTCCGCGCCGCGTGAAGTCAGCCGGACATTGCGCTTCTTCTGGCGCAGTTCGCGGAAAGGTTTAAGGAGCGGGTGCATGGGGTCTTTTACGCCGTAAACCACCAGCCGCACCTTTTCCGGGTGCAGCCAGGCCATGGAGAAAAGTTCCTCGCGCTGGGCTTTTGAAAAACCCGACACAAGATCGTCATAGCTGACATAGGCCATGACCGGAATTTTGCCGTCCCGGAACATCCCCCGGACCTGATAGCCCGAAAGCTCCGCTCCGGAAGTTTCTTTCACGGGCTTTACCGCGGCGGGCTCGCGCATTTCAGAGCGCTTTTCCTGAAGGGCCGGGCTGGTTTTTGTCAAAACCGTCAAACGTCCGCCCATGACCATGTCCATCATCTTGTCGCCTCTGAAAAAGCTCACGGACTTCAGGAGATTCCGCAAAACACTCCATTCATTAACCCTCTGCCACCGCTGGTAATCTTCCGGTGTAAGCCGTGCCTGTATTTCATCGACAAGCAGGCCCTTGTGCGCTGTTTTCAGATAATCCGCCGTGCCTTTTGGAAAATCCAGGTTCTCTTTGTCAAAAACAACGAAATGAACGCCTTCAGGCGCGAGATCCACCAGCTCATCCAGCCAGGCCTTGATTCTGAAAACATTGGGCCTCGTGGCGGGGCCTGAAAGATATTCAGCAACAAACCGCAGATACACCACGTCTCCCGCCTTCATTTTGGCCGTCCACTTTTCAAGAAAGGAAGTGTCCAGCACATCAGCCTGGTCATGCACAGCGCGCGCGAGCATGGATTCAAAATCCTCATTTCCGGTCTGAAGCCCGAGCCTGACAGCGTCTTTTGCGTAAAGCTGCTTCCAGATTCCGGCCATCTGGTCCTTGTCAAAGCGCCGTTCCGTCGTGTAAAAACCTCCGGAAAACATTCCGGGAAGAAAATCAGCTCCGGTCAGAAAACTGAATACGGACGATTTCGGGTTCAGGATTCCAAGGTCTTTGAGCAGACGGACCTGACGCGAATAAATTTCAAGACCAAACTGCTCGCTGAAGGGCGGCATCATAAATCTTTCAAGCTCATCCAGAGCTTTTGAGCGCATCTCCGAGCGGACCGCGAGCACGTCCTCCCTTTTCGGGGCGCGGATGCGCTTCAGGTCCTGCGCGGAAATATAAACGCCCTTGAGCGTCAACGGTGAGGGCATCATGCCGAACATGAAAGTGCCGGGATCATCGGAAATTCTGTAGCTTTCAAAAAACCGCTGTTCAATTCCATACTTTGCCATCAATTCAAAAAGAGCCGGGTTGCCGTCGGTCATGATGCGGTGGTCGTCAATCGTCAGCCAGAGCTGGCCTTCAGGCTTCATGAACGCGCTTAATCCGGCCAGGACCCATTCATAATGAAAGACCCTGAACGGATTATCCCCTGAATACCTGGGCTGCGGATTTTGAAGCACCGCGACGTCAAAAGGCGCGGAGCTTTTCAGATCTTCATTGCCGGGAAGGTCCAGAAGGTTCACGGTCTTGTGCGTGAACAGCGGAGTTCCCGCGGCGTTCAGACCCAGAACAGGCGCCACGGTGTTATAAAAAACTTCCGTCTTTCTGGCGTCATAGTCAATTCCAACGGCTTCTTTCAGACCGGGAAAGACATAAGGGAGAAGGTGGGAATAGCTCCAGTATCCGGAAGCAAGGTCCAGCACCTTTTCAGTTTTCTCCGTGTCGATGCCGAAAGTCTGCGCGAACTCCATAAAAACAGCCATGTCTGAAAAGTGCTTCATATATTCCGCGCTGACTGTGACCGCGAACTGCTGCGGCGTCAGAGTTCCCCACCCGCCGCGCTGGCGCACGGACTCCAGCCAGTACGCGTACTTGTCCAGAATCCGGTATTTCTTTTCAAGAGAAGCCCAGCGGCCTGTGTAATCCATGGGCATAATCGAACCCAGCATTTCCGCGAATTCAGCCTGGTAGGCTTCCGGAATTCCGCGGGTCCATTCATACGAAGAAAGATCAAACTTCTCATCCTTTTTCCCCCGCATTTCAGAACGGCTCATCCATCGCGAAGCAGGCCGGAAGTTGGCGGCAAGCGCATTATAAACAGGTTCGCCAAACCATTCCCAGTTCGCATCAATTACGAAGGGGTCGGAAGTCTTCCCCTCGGGCAGCATGGCGGTGAGAGCCCGCTCAAATTTTTCACGATTCTCGGCCATAGGCACATCAAACTCCCTCCCGCGGCCCCAATAAACATCAAAAATATTTGAGATATAAAAAGTATCCAGGACCACGCCGTTCTGCCCCATCCAGCGTCCGATCCCGGTCAAGAAAGCTTCGTCAAAGAGGTCCAGCTGAAGCATCAAAACCCTTCCTTCGCGGAACATCTTGATCACATGCCGGAGTTTTTCACGCGTATTCAGCCCGGCTGCCGCGCGCAGCCATTCCACACCTGCTTCGTCGATCGCAAAACCGCGAACCTTCATTCCTTCAACAATCCTGCGCAGGACCGAGTCTGCGGATTCGGTTTCCTCGATACCTTCCGGCAGAGACTGGATGCTTTCTCCCATGGCCTGGTGAAGCCGGATTTCCTTTTCATTGATTCCGATCAGCAGCGCAAGGTCCGACTCCCTCGCCGCCATCACGCCTTCGTTGATCAGACCGGAAACGCCTATGTGCATGCGGATACCGGCGGGCCTCGGCTGTCTTGCCAGCCTCTCGATAACTCCCGGCCAGTTTCTTTCAACGCTGATGGTATAAATTCGGTCGTCCGCCGTAAAATTTTTCCGGTCCCGCGCAGTTTCAAGCTGGCGCAAAAATTTTCCAAGGGATTTCGCGGCGGAATCCGGCGTCATCTGACGGCCGGAGGGATCCGGGAAGCTCGAACCGGAAGCATCCGCCGGCGCGCGCATTTCAGAACGCCGGGAGTCAATCCAGTTCAGAGCGTCAATGCGCATGTTGGCGTAAAGCGGCACGGCGATTTCTTTCGCGGGAGGATTGTAACGCTTGAAAGCAGCGATTTTATCCAGGCTGCCGAAAAACAGAAAATTTTCAACCGGCACGCCCGGCTCCCGGTCAGGCCATTTTTCATACGCGTCGGCAAGGATGTGAAAGTGAGCGTAAACCATGTCCGCGAGCAGGACCAGCCTGGCTGCCGGAGGATCGCTCGCGGCAAGTTTCTGAAAATCCTCCTCCGTGTAAACTGCCGGAAACATTTTTTTGAGCGGGTTGCTTTTAATACCCGCGCGGCGGACAGCGTCAAGGCTCCGGTGGATCATCCGATAGATTCTTGGATCATCCGATTCCTTTTCCGGCAAATGGCTGGTGGTCGTCAGCAGGTAAAGCCCCAGGGCCAGGCGCGCGGACTGAAGAACTTTTCTCCGCTCACGGCGGTCCGGAAAATCACGTTCAAGACCCCGGTGTCCGTTTTTCAAGATTTCCGCGACCGTGCTCAAATCCCTGGAAACTGCGGCGAAATCGATGGAATCACTGGACGCGTCCACCCCGAAATTGAAATGAATGGCCGCAAGAAACAGGCTCAGAATGGCCAGCCGGTAACCGGCAGGCCCGGGAATATTGTGAACGCCCCGGGAAAGCACGATGAAAGCGTCCTGCGCCGCGAAGTCGACGAAAAAGGGAGAAAGCACGTAAAATAAATAGGAATCCGGGGAAAGTCCGGGTTTTTCTGAATAACGCCGGATGAGAGACCTCCCCGCTTCCAGAACTTCCGGATCCACCTGCTCCGCTGCCGCAGCCTGCATCAACAGCAGCGCGATCCCCGTGGAAAAAGACTGTCTGGGAGACGCGCCTTCAGCCCGGCTTACCGCCAAAGCCTCGGCGCTCTCGCCTAAAAGACTCCGCGCGCCGCGGCTGAGCTTGTTAAAAATCTGCTCGTTTTCAGATTCAAAATCAGGAACGTTTCCGGCTTCCGCGGCAGCGGCAAGACGCTTGATATAATCCGCCGGGTTTTCCTCCCGCATTTCAGAGCGGCGCGAAACGCCCAGTTCCCTCTCAAGCCGGACGATGCGCATGCGAAGCTCAGGCCGGATATTCAAACGTACTTCCATGATTCCGCTGTCGTAATCTTCCAGCGCGCTCAGATAGCGGCGAAACCAGTCCAGCGCGGTCTTTTTGGCAAGAACAGGATCCTTGAGCCTGTCTTCAAGGCCGTGAAGAACTCCGTCCAGCACGCCGTTGACCAGCCAGTTATTGTGAGGCGGTGTGTCCACCACAAGATCACGGTCCGGCGCAAGGTATTCGAAACCAAAAAGGTAATCCATGAAGCGTTCAGGAGAAACACGGTCCTGAAAACCGCGCATGGCGATCAGACGCGTCGTCAGTTTTTCGATGCCGGGCCGGACTTCAAAGACGCGGCGCTCTCCGGGAACTCTCTGGAATTCACGGTCAAAAAAGTTAAGGTCTCCGGCCTGGCTTGTAAAGAATTGAACGCGCCGCTCCTTTTCCGGATCATAAAAATACGTCGCCGCT
>CAZIQJ010000014.1:0-22471 GCA_964541285.1 uncultured bacterium
GTACAACGCGGCGACCGCCTCGGTAGGCGGCATGAAGATCGGTGACCTGAGCTCCTTCGGTAATGTGGACGTGAAGCTTGAAAAGGGCGAGCTGCGCAGTTTTTATAAAGATCCGAACTGCACCACCTGCAATGGTCTCAAGATCAATGAAGCGCCCACGACTTACAACGTGAAAAACGTGACCTCCCGCGGCAATATCAAGTTTGAGGCAGCTTCCGGCGCCACGCTCCAGCTCGACGGCACCATGACCAGCGGTATTAAGGACATCACGTTTGATATTGATGCCGGCGGCAACACGACTTCCAATACTTACAATCACGAGCTTTCACGCTCCGGCGGCGTCATCACGTTAAAAGACATCACGCACGGCGGCGGCAATATCAATATTCAGGGCACGCTGAACGGAGCGGGCACGCTGAAGGCCATGGACGGTTACAGCAGCATCACCGTGAACAATGCTTCGGGTCAGGACCTGCAGATCGATGACTTTAATGTCGCCAGCCGCATCAACAAGCAGATCACAGTCAACAGCGACACAGACGTCAACTCCAATGAATACGGCTCAGTGCAGGTCGCGACTTACGGCAACTCAACAGGCAGCCTCACCATTAACAACACGGCCGCGGGTTCGGACATTATCCTGACCGGCAATCTTCAGAACACCACGGGCGCGACTTCGCTTACGGCCTCACAGGGCGAGATTCTCAACAGCGGCGCGAACCAGCTCCTGCAGGGTAACGGCATCACGCTGAACGCGCAGGGCAAGATTGGCCAGGGCACTGACGGCATCAAGACGGACCTGAGCGGCGGAAACCTGAACGCCGCTGGCGGCCAGAGCGTCATCATTACGGAAACCACAGGCAATATGGATGTGCAGACCGTGACTTCCACTAATGGCGACGTTACGCTCAAAACGAACGCGGGCAATATCAATGTAGGCGCGGTCAACGCGGCCAACGGCCAGGCCAACCTGACTTCCTCCGGCTCCATCACGGATTCGGGCGACAATGGTTTTGGTGAAAACCTGGGCGCTGAGTCCGACATCACGGCGCGCAGCGCGGTGCTTCAGGCGGGCGCGGGCATCGGCACTTCCACAGACGGTATTGAAACACGCCTTACGGGTTTTGGCGGCGTGAACGGCCACGGACGGCTTGAAGCCAACGGCGGCACGGGCGGAGTTTTTATTTCCAATAAAGGTTCAAACGGTTTCGGGCTTATGATCGGCAGCATCGGCGCGCTGGCCAAGGGCATTGCGGCGGGCGGAGGTATCGGGATTTTCTCCAACAGCCCCTTGGTCGTGAACGCGGACGTTAATGAAACCGGCGGCAATGACATTGTTCTTTCCGCCAATGGCGCGACGGCCAATGATGACCTTACTCTCAACGCGCATGTCGCGGCTTCGGGCGGCAATGGCAATGTCACGCTGGCCGCGGGCGACACGATTACTTTAAACAGCAATAAAACTGTGACAGCCGCGGGCAATGGAAATATCAAGCTGCTGGCAGGCGAGGATTTCGCGGACAGCACCGCGGACCAGGACGGCAACACGGGAGCCAGCGGCGGCCAGATTGTTCTGACCGACGGCACGCGCGTTGTCGCGGCCAACGGCACCATCACCGCGGACGCGGCGGATGACATTGCCGTCAGTTCGCTCGAGACGGCCAACAACACAAACAGCGCGGTCACGGTCACTTCCCGCGCCGGAAAAATTACAGACAGCGGTGACGCGCACACCGACCTGATCACCGGAACTTCGGGTCAGGCTGTGTTGAGCGCGGCTGAAGGTATCGGCAGCGACAATGCTCTCGAGACTTCCATTGGCAATCTGGATGCTGTGAACTCAACTTCCGGAAACATCAATATAGATGAGATTGCTTCCGGCGGCGCGCTTGGAATCAACCGCGTGCAGCAGCAGGCAAGTGGTACGGTCACGGTCCGTGCCCTGAACGGCCATCTGACGGTCAACGCGGGCCAGTCCGGCGTTTCCGCGACCAGCGGTGAAGTCACGCTTTCCGCCAACGGCACAGGCGCGGACGATGATTTGATTATCAATGACACGGTTGCCAGCACTTCAGGAAAAATCAACCTCGACTCCAATTCGCGCGATGTTATTTTCTCAAACGAAGGTGATGTGACTTCAGCCAGCGGTGAGATTGAAATCAGCGCGGCGCGTGATATCACGCAGGCGGACGGCTCTGTCATTAACGCAGGCTCCGGCATCGTGGATGTGGACGCGGGCCGCAACATTGCGGCCGCTTCGTTCCAGACCTCCAGCAATGCTTCAAATGCCGTGGACCTGAACGCGGGCGGAGAAATTACGGACAGCGGCGACACGGACATTGATGTGGTGACCGGAACGACCGGCCAGCTGAATATTACGGCGGTCACAGGCATCGGCAGCGGCAACGCGCTTGAAACCTCAACCGGTGATTTGAATGTCATCAACACCACGAGCGGCAGCATTAATATAGATGAAACCGCTTCCGGCGGCGCTCTTGGCATCAAAAAAGTGGACCAGCAGGGCGCTGGAACCGTTACGGTGCGCACGCTTGATGGCACGCTGACGGTCAACGCGGGCCAGTCCGGCGTTTCAGCCACCAGCGGTGAAGTCACGCTTTCCGCCAACGGCGCGGGCGCGGATGACGACCTTCGGGTCAATGACACGGTCACGACCACTTCGGGCAAGATCAATCTGGATTCCCTGTCGCACGATGTGCGCTTCAGCGCGGCCGGCGATGTGACATCGGCCAGCGGTGAAATCGAAGCCGTCGCGGCCAATGAACTTTTCATGGCGGACGGCGCTGTTGCCAGCGCGGGCAGCGGCGTTATTGATTTCTTTTCCGTCGCGAACACCACGCTTGGTTCGGTCCAGACCACCAGCGATGCCCTGGACGCGATCACAATTAACTCTCTGGCCGGTGTTGTGGACGGCGGAGACACGGACCTGGACGCTGTGACCGGCGTAAACGGCCGCCTGAACATTACGGCCCAGAGCGGTATCGGCAGCACCAACGCGCTTGAAACTTCCGTAGGTCACCTGAATATCATCAACAGCAATTTCAATGATGTGCAGATCGATGAAGTCGCCGCGGGCGGAAATCTCGGCATTGACCGCGCGGACCAGCAGGGCGCGGGCTTTATGACGATCCGCACGCTGGACGGCCATCTGACGGTCAATGCGGGCCAGTCCGGTGTTTCCGCGCAGGGCGGCGAGCTGACCCTTTCGGCCAACGGCGCGGGCGCGGACGATGACCTTCTGGTCAATGACACCGTGACCTCAACCTCGGGCAAGATCAACCTTGATTCCAACTCGCGCGATGTCATTTTCTCAAGCGAGGGCGATGTGACTTCGGCCAGCGGAGAAATTGAAATCAGCGCGGCGCGTGATGTCACGCAGGCCGACGGCGCCATTGCCAACGCGGGTTCCGGAAATATTGATGTGGACGCGGGCCGCAATATTGCCGTGGCCTCGTTTCAGAACAGCAACAACACCGCGGACGCGCTCAACCTGAACGCGGGCGGAGAAGTTTCCGACAACGGCGATACGGACCTGGACCTGGTCACGGGTGTTTCCGGCCAGCTGAATATTACGGCGGTCACGGGCATTGGCAGCAGCGATGCTCTTGAAACTTCTGTGGGCGATCTGGATGCTGTGAACACAACATCCGGCAATATCAATGTGGATGAAGTGGCCGCGGGCGCCAACCTTGGCATTAACCGCGTGGACCAGCAGGGCGCCGGAACTGTTACGGTGCGCACGCTTGAAGGAAACCTGACCGTTAACGCGGGCCAGTCCGGCGTTTCCGCGACCAGCGGTGAAGTCACACTTTCCGCCAACGGCGCGGGCGCGGATGATGATTTGATCATCAATGACACCGTTGTTACGGATTCCGGAAAAATCAATCTCGACTCCAATTCCAACGACACTCTTTTCTCAAGTGAAGGCGATGTGACTTCCGGCTCCGGCGAAATTGAAGTCACGGCCGTGCGCGATATCACGCAGGCCGACGGCGCTATTGCCGATGCCGGAACCGGCATCCAGGACTGGGACGCGGGCCGCAATATCGGCATTGGTTCCATCCAGACGCTGAGCGCGGCCTCAGACGCGGTGATTTTAACGGCCCTGACCGGCGAGATTACAGACTCCGGTGATGCGGACCCTGAAATCATCGCGCAGAACGGCACCACGACTTTGATTGCCAGCACAGGCATCGGCAGCGCTGACGCGCTTGAAACCCGCATGCTGAATCTTTCAGCGGTCACGGACCAGGGAAATATCCAGATTGATAATACCGGGCTGATGAATGTGGTCACGGCCAACGGCGTTTCCGGCGTCAGCATTCAGGATGCCGCGGACAGCAACCTGGGATTTTTCATTACGCTTCGCACGTTCAGCCCCATGAACATTACCGCGGGCAGCCCTGTGGCCAACCACGCGGGCGGGGACGTTACCCTTAACGCGCAGGGCGCGCTTGCCGCAGACGATGTCACGCTTGACGCGGATGTCACGACCGACGGCGGCAACGGCAATATTCTGATTACCGCGGGCGATACCATCACGCAGAGCGCGGGCGTTACGGTGGGCGCTGCGGGCACAGGCAATGTCACAATCGCCGCGGGCGAAGATTTTACCGACGGCCTTTTGAATCAGGACGGCAACACGGGTGACGGCGGCGGCGACATTATTATGGACGGCACGGCCGTGGTCCAAAGCGAAGAAGGCAATATCGTCATGGACGCGGCCGATGATTTTCTGGTCGGCATTGTCAACGCGGACGCGGACAACGATGACGCGCGCGGCGATGTCAGCACTTTTTCACGCGCGGGCGACACGCTCGACAACAACGGCCCGGCCCTCAACATCACGGCGCACCGTTTGACCATGTTCGCGGGCGGCTCCATTGCCAGCTCCGGCGATCCGCTCGAGCTCAAGGTGGATGAGCTGCGCGCGCTCAGCACCGGCTCCATGTACTTTTTCAATGAAGGCAATATTCTGGCAAACCTGCTTTCGCTCCAGGGCAATATCGGCCTTGGCGCTACCGGCGATATCGAGCTTGGCATTGCCGCGGCCCCGGTGGGCGATGTCAGCCTGACGGCCGGCGGTTCTTTGCTTGCGCGTGACGGCTCCACGCATGTCAACGCGGGCCATACCGCGAACCTTGTGGCGGGCGGAATCATCGGCGCCGCGGGCCAGTCGCTGAACGTTCAGCTCAATGACGCGGGCACGCTTTTCCTGACAGCGGGTTCTGCGGACTCCAATAATCTTTCCATGAACGTGCAGGGCAATTTCAGCCCCGCGCATGTGCAGATCCTCGGCCTTCCTCCGGGCCTCGCGGTTTTCAACGGCGTGGCCGTTGGCGGTGCGCCTTACGCGGCCTACGCGGGCGGAGTCTTCACGGGCCTGTACTCGGGCTTTGTGCCGGTCAACACATCCCTGAGCGGAATCACAGACGGCCGCTATGCCGCGGACTTCCCGGGCATGTTCAATTCAGACGCGTTCTCTTCCAGCCCGTCCGTTGATATTGACACTTCTGCCATGGATGCTTACTCCGTGCCTGTTATGGAAGAACTCCCGGCCGTGGTTCCGATCCCCGAACCTGCCGCGGCTGAAGAAAAAGAAGAAGACAAGAAAGAAGAAGCCCCGGTTCAGCCGCAGGCTTCAAGCCAGGAACAGAACCCTCCCACGGTCGTTCCGGTTCCGGCGGACGCGCAGTCCTCTGAAAAAACCATTCAGGATTGATTTTTTTGCGCCGTTAAAGAACTGATCCTTTTTAACGGCGGAAACGGACTTTTTCCGCCCTGCTTTTAAAAAAAAGACCGCCCCAAAATCCCGGAAATCCAGACACCATGACCGCTCTTGAGGCTTTGGCGTAATGAATGCCGTTGTTACGATAAGTATTGGCAGGCAAAGCTTCTGGCCCGTCACTTTGCCCGCCATGGAGCGTTATGCCGGCCGCGTGAACGCGCGCTTTGTGAACCTTACAAAGCGGGTTGAAAAATACAACGGCGTTGCGGTCGCGTTTCACAAATTCGAAATATTTCATCTCCTGGACCAGTTTGAAAGGGTCCTTTACATCGACTCCGATATTCTCGTGCGCGGCAGCTGTCCGGACCTTTTTAAAATGGTGCCGGAGTCAAAAGTCGCGGCGAGGCTTGAAAACAAGTTTCCTGCCGGGGCAAAACCCTTTAAAATGCTTCAGGCCATAGACCTTTATTCTCCGGGTCTTGCCTGTGACCGCGGCATTGTCTGGATGAACACCGGCGTCATCCTGGCCTCCCGAAGCCACAAAGACCTGTTCAGGCTGCCTGAGAATATGGTGGAAGCCGAGGCCGGAAAAGGCGAGCAGCCGCTTTTAAACCTTCTGCTCTATAAAAACAAATATGATTTTCAAGAGCTGGATTACCGTTTTAATTATTCGGTCTCCAATTTTGTGACAAAAAAAAATCCGTGCCGCGTGGAAGATGCTTTTATGTTTCATGCTACGGGTTACGCGGGCGCGGAGCGGATGCGTCTGGCGCATATTCAAAGGGTGGACGCGCTGTGGCGCCTGAGGGATCTTGCCGGGCCGCTGCTTCCTGAAAACTGGGGCCGCGTTCTGGCCGGGTACGGCCGTTTGATCCTGGCATGGCTTAAAATAGGGGCTTATTCCGCAAGCCCCGCGAGGCTCCGCGCCTTGCTTGCAAAGCGCGTGGCGGACGGTAAAAAAACATGACCCTGACAGCTTTTGTTTTTCGGAAAATCTCCGCCCTTTTCAGGGTGTTTTCCCAGGCCGCGGCGAGAGCCTCGAATCTGGCCAGGCTTTTGTGCCTTGAGACACTCCTGTTTCTGATATATCTCCAGGAAAAAAAGAAGCTCACGCTGGGCCTGGGCGTCCTCTTGACGCTGCTGTGGATATTTATTTCCGCTTCCCCGTGGCACACGATTTTTTTTATTCCCGCGGCCGGCTCTTTGACTTTAACGGGCCTGCGGATCATCACCGGCTGGATGCGCACTTTTAAATACAGGCAGATTTTTGAATCTTCCAAAAAATCCCGCACCATTCCCTGGCAGCCTTTCGAGCCTTTGCCGGCCGGGCCGGAATATGTGAAAGCGCCGCTGGAAGAAGGCGCTGAAGCGGTGGTGCGCCCGCTGGCGGAGCAAAAATCCCCGGCGCAAAGCCAGGTGGACCTGGTGGCCAGAAGATGGAACGGCGCGAATGTGCTGCTGGTCAGAAAAAAGTATCCCAATGCGGATTGTTTTTATCGCTCCATCACTTGCCTCATGCGGCTGGGGCACCTTCCGTTTGTTCCCAAGGTTTTTTTCGCGGACGCTGAAAAACTTACCGTATGGATGAGTTTCGTTCCGGGGCGCACCCTGGAAGAATTGCGGTTTAAGGCAAATGAAACGCTGATGTCAACCCCGGAATGGCAGGCGTTGAAAGGAAATAAACCCGGGCAGGTCCGGCGGCTTCTGAGCGCGGCGCAGATGGAGTTTCTGAAAGAAGCGCTGCTGGATTTTCACCGTGCGGGCGTTGTTATAAAAGACGTTCATTACAGCAACATCATTATAAACCCCGATAATGGAGTCATTACTCTGTGTGATTTCGCGTCGGCGGAATATTACGACCGCTCTTCCCTCGTCTTTCTTATCCGGAGGCATCAGGATTGCAGTAGTTTCAATAAAAAGTTTGGCACAGACATTTTAACCATTCATTCCATGCGGAAGAAGATCGCCTGGTGGGCGGGCGAGCGGAAAACCCTGCCCTGGTATTCTCCGGTGGATTTTGGCTGGGGCATCACCGCCGGGCTGGTGGGAGGCAATGAAGACGGAGACAGAAAGTGGGACTATATCATCAGAAAAAACGCCGGAGACATTCAGGGAAAAAGAATTCTCGACCTCGGCTCCAATAACGGAAATATTTCCATGCAGGCGCTTCGCTGCGGCGCGGGCGAAGTCGTGGCCGTGGAAAAAGACCCTTTTTATTTCAAGCAGGCTTTGTTCGTGCATGAAGCCTATGAATGGATGGACGCGAAGCGTTACCGCTTTAGCATCTGCAATGACGACATCCTGAACATCGACGCCCTTGCGCCGGGCCGGTTTGACATTGTTTTTGCCCTGAACTGTATTTATTACCTTACTGAAAAAGATTTTCAGGAAGTCCTGAGGAAGCTGCATTCCAGGACCGGGCTTCTTCTTATGCAGTGCAATATTTCAGGGCAGTTTTCCGTTAAAGAGCTTAATGAACGCTCAAGCGTGGCGTATGCCCTGAAAAACCTTGAAGCGTGCGGGTACAAGGTCGTTAAAATCGTTCACCCGCCGTTTTATTTCCGGCCGCTTATCGTGGCCGCTCCCGCCGGCGCCGCGAAGTAATTTGCCCGCGCGGGAACCCCCCAAAGCCGTCTCCCGCGGAGTTTTTGCCCGGGAAAAGGCCTTGTATTTCCCGCTGTACCAGCCGTGCGTTTTTGGCTATACTCTCTACTCTTTACGCGCCCGTAGCTTCCCCCCTGAAGGGGGACAAGGCCAGGGATTGGATTCCTGTACGGGCGCTGAACAAAAAACGTTTGCGCGCCCGTAGCTCAACTGGATAGAGCGTCTGACTACGGAATGCGGCCAATCAGATGCTCTCTTCTGCCAGCTTTTCTCTTCCAAGCAGTTTCCTCAAGCGTCCTGTCACCGAAATGACACCTCAAAAAAGATGATCTTGTAAGGGCATTTATGACAGGCAGAAGAGAGAAAAAAGAAGGTTTTTAAGCTCTCTGATCAAATTTGATCTTTAATGCCATAGGAAGGATGTTTTTGCTATGGGGTTAGTGTTTGACAAAACTAACACTGTTGTGGTATACTTTAAGTAGCCTAAGAGAGCCGAACACTGTCCTCTTAGGTTCCGGGTTGAAAAAAGTACGCCCGGCTTGAAGGTGAAGCTGAATGTGGACCAAATAGTGGTGGGTTACTGGACAAACCAACACTAACACATTCGTGTCTTCCTGTCAACCCGAGAATTCACGGGCCCAGGAGGTAATGCCATGAGGAAGACTCAGAAGTACATCTTCCGGCCTTACACCACACTCCGTAACGGAAAGCGGATCTATGCTTACCAATACGGTTTACGCGCCTTCAAGATAGCAATCGCATAGCCCCTCCAACGGGCAGCCTGCGAAAGCTAGATTGACGGCTGTGGTATAAGCATGGGAGGATTGCTAAGTTGGTTGGTCAGCTTGGCAATCTTCTTTTTCTCTTTCGGCGGTTCTAGCCGATAAATTAATATGAAAATTCACGAATTATTGAAGAATGTCCGCCAAATAAAAGGGTATTCCTTGCGTGATGTTGAGACGCAAATTGGAATCTCCTACGCCTACTTGTCTCAAATCGAAAACGGAAAAATTTTAAATCCTTCCGCCGGTCATTTATACAAGCTTGCCCAAGTATATCAACTTCCTTTTGAAGCGTTAATGAAAGCTGCCGGATACATTGAAACTACTGAAGAAATGTCGAATCAGCTTTTGGGTTTAGCTATGTCCAAAACTGATAACTTATCAAAGGAAGAATCTTCACGAGTTGCAGAGTTTGTGAATTTTTTAAGGTTAAATAGAAAGCAAGTGCCACAAAAAGAAGACAAAGACATTGTGGCTCCAATAGAAAACGTCCATTTAGAATTGAAGAATTACGCAAAGAAGATTTTGAAAGAAGCTGGTGTTGAAAAAATGACACCCGTTCCAGAAAAAGATATTCTCGATTACATGAATTTAAAAAAAGATGGTGGCGAGGACTTGACGCGCGTAAGCGAAGATGTTTTTAAACAAACGGGAAGTTGGATTATGTCGGGCCTTAAAAAAGTCATGGGGATTTTAGATTTTCGAGACAAGACTATTTATGTGAGTCCAGAAATTCATGCAAAAAAGGACAGATTTGTCACGTTTCACGAGATTGCTCACAATACGATTCCCTGGCATAAGGAATTGTTTTACGCAGACGATGCATACACTTTAAGTTTTTCTGCGGATAAAAAAATAGAAGCGGAAGCTAATACACTAGCCGCACATTTTATTTTTGGAGGAGATAGATTTTCCGATGAGGCGTCAGACTTTGATTTTTCAATAGCTACGGCAAAACATTTGGCTGATAAATACGATGCTTCTTATCACGCCACATTGCGTCGTTATGTGGAAACTCATAAAAAGTCATGCATGCTTATAATTTTTAAAATTGGAGAAACTCAAAGCGAATTTTTGCAGGAGAAAACAAAATCTTTAGAGTATCAATACTTAGTTCGCTCAGAGTCATTCATTGATAAGTTTGATGATATCACCCCCGTTTTGATCGAGAAGCTAGATGAAATATTGCATTTTGAAAACACGGACGAATTATTAAATAATTCGATCGAGTTAAAAGATGAAATTTCTGTAAAAAATTTTGAAGACAAGAATGTGGAATTTAAATATGAGTCTTGGGGAAATTATTACAATCTCTTTCTATTGGTTTTCCCAAATCAAAAGAGTCTATTTAAAAAGCAGGTCGTTTTCTCTAGCGCAGAAGATTAAAACGCTTTAACTCAAGAGCTTTGCGGGGTTAATTTTTAGAGCTTTTGAAACTTTGAAAAGAGTGGGAAGGGATGGAAGATCTGCTTGAGATACCATTTCTAGCCGTTGCCAATACTTCAAAGTAATATCAGCCCGTTCGGCTGCTTGCTCCTGAGTAAGCTTTAAACGGCTTCTGTATTTCTTAATATTTCTCGCCAGAGTGCGCTTGATGTCTTTCTGCCCTGTTCCCATAGACAGAATTATTGATTAACATACCTTACAGGAATGCGGAAGGGCGAAGTTGAAAGACTGAAATGGGCTGACATAAATTTTCAGCAAGATTTCATCACGATTCATATTACAAAGAACGGGGAAAAAAGAATCATCCCCATGAGTCAGAAATTGAAACAGCTTCTTATGTCGATACCGAAACATCCGAAGGGCGCATTCGTTTTCAGCAGTCAGAGCGGGAAAGGCTATAATTTCAGAAAGGTTTTTGATATTGCGACGAAGAAGGCAGGCATTCAAGACTTGCGGTGGCACGACCTTCGCCACACAACGGCTTCGCATCTTGTGATGGCTGGCGTTGATTTAAACACGGTACGTGAGATTCTGGGGCATAAAGATTTATCCATGACGCTTCGCTACTCGCATCTTTCAGCCGACCATAAAAAACGGGCGGTACAGCTTCTTGATAGTAAGCTCGACACCAATCTGTCACCGTCAGCCCCAGAGCGCGAAGTAGTAGAAAATAGTAAAAATATAACTTCTTTAAATCCAATCAGTTAGGACATTTCTAGAAGCACCCATCTCCCAGAGAGCATCTGATTCCTAGTCAGAAAGTGTCACTTCCCTTGCTCTTTTCCTATGTTTTCGCCATCATACACGGCTAGACGGGGTGGGTCCTAAACCGCACGCCTTCAATTTTTCACCAATAGCTATACGACTGTAGGAATCTAAGTGTGAAGCACGTTTCAGGGTCAGAACAATAATGATTCTCTATTTAGCAGTGATGTTGGTTTATTGCTTAATCGTCATTCCCATCCTTATTTATATTTCCAAAGGGATTAACGGCTGGCTATTCCTTCTAACGGGAATTTTTTTATTTTTTATTCATGACCGGATGGAGAAAAAAAGAAAATCCAAATGGAATTCTGTTATAGGCGGTATCGCACTTTTGAGCCTTGTGGCGGCCGCGATAAAAGCCGCATTGTTCTGTCTGGAAGGAATGGGATATAAATAAAATATGCAATATTTCAGCGACCAAGAATTAGGGGGAAAACCCAGAAGCTCTGAAGAAATCCCTCAATCTGTATGGGGCGGTATTGTTGGCTTAATTGGCAAACACAAAGCTGACGGTTATTTGGGTTTTGGATTTCCTGCTGAATGCAATGATGGTAAGGGCATAGTCGGTTGTCACGTGCCAAATTTTAATCTTGCCGTGAATGCAGAAATTCCGAAACTGGAAGGACGCATCGATCCGTCACAACCTCCCGATACGTTGACCATTCTTGATTTAATCCAGTTTTGCCACAAAAATATAGGGGAACCTATCTTGGGCAACTGGCACACATTTTTTGAACATAATCACTACGACGGTTTTAATGAAGAAAAAGGTAAGTATATTTTTCAGAAAGAAATAGAAGGACTGTTTGCTAGGAATGGAATCGCGTTCCAATTAAGGGATGACGGCTCCATTGTCAGAATGGGTTCAGCTGTATTAATGTCGCCCTTACTGGCTTCTGATTTTAATACAGGCGACCAGACGCTTAATGACTTGCTTAATCAAGCTCGGGCTAAATTTTTAAATCCTGATACGGTTATCCGTCAAGAAGGTCTAGAAAAATTGTGGGACGCCTGGGAACGAATAAAGACTCTCGAACCTCCTAATACTAAACCGGCATCAATCACAGCTTTATGGCAGAGGGTTTCTACTCAAGCTGAATTTAAAGTCCTTCTAGATGAAGAAGGCAAAGATTTAACCAGCATTGGGAATAATTTTAAAATTCGACACACCGAAACTACTCAAAAGGAATTGGAAAGCTCTGCGCACGTTGATTATTTATTCCACCGCCTCTTTGCTTTGATAGAGTTGATTTTAAAAACTACGAATCGACTAAAATGAAAGAATTGATTAATTTTTTTAGGGTGAATAAAAGAAAGCTTATCGACCGGAGTTTTTACGCCATGGTCGCTTTCATATTTGTCGGAGCCATTGGCCAAGCTTTATTTCATCATCCTTTCTTCAGTGTACTAACGCGAGTGGGATTTCTACCCATAGTTGTAATCATGCTACTCATCCTAGGATTTTGTTTTGTCCGATTTTATTGGACCTGCATACTTACGATAGTGTCGCCTAAATCAATCGAAAAAGATTCCATGTCTAGTAATGATATGGGAAGAGTTGGGAGTGTAATTTGGCTGTGCGTGCTAACTGTTTTTTTTATGACGGCGATACCTTCTCTTGCGGTCAAGGCCGTGCATTATTTTGATCCAAACTGGCATGGCACCACTTTTGGGATTGTTGATTCAAACGCTAAGCCATTTTCGCCTGTGTGGATATATTCACAATTTATTCTTTGGATATTTGGTGAAAGAACTCTCGTTAATACAATCGTTTCTTTAATTATATTATTAGTGATCGCAGCATTCGGATGGCTAATCTCATTTATACTTTCCGCCTCAAATAGGAAAAAGATTTGATATGAACACGGAGCTTTGGATTCAGCTAGGTGAAACAGTAAGCACAGTGATAATTGCCGCTATTGTTGCGTATACTGCATGCCAACAACACAATCTTGATAAATATAAATTTAATTGGGATATGTATGAGCGTCGTTTGCAAGTTTTCAAGACCGTTAAGAAATTTATAGGCGTTACTGTCCAAACTGGTAATTTTGCCATGGATCAGGACTTTAATGAGTTTTGGCGGGCTAAGTCAGAAAGTGATTTTATATTTGAGGGAAAAACGATCTCTAGCTACTTCGATTTAATTTGGAAACATGGAGCTGATCTTTATAGTGCTGAGCAAGGAGCGAACTCAAGAGAAGCTTTAGCTGATGAAAATAAGAGAAAGAAATTTTTGGATGAGCGCAGCCGACATTTCGAATGGTTCACGAAACAGCTTGAAGAGCACGTCAAAATATTTAAGCCTTTTCTCGCTATAAAAAAATAAGTATTTGAGCGACTATTTGACTCTAGATTTTCCCTCTACCAATTTATAAGCTTTTTAGATATACTCGGTCCCTCGCCTGATAGGTTCTCCTATATAAAACAGGCACTAAATCGGCACTAAACGCTCCGAAGGTCGTTGAAGCTGTAACCTTCTGAACCGTATAAGTTGTTTTGAAATAATAATTTATCTGCTTTTCGCGCCCGTAGCTCAACTGGATAGAGCGTCTGACTACGGATCAGAAGGTTAGAGGTTCAACTCCTCTCGGGCGCAAATAAAACCGGGGCAGCCGTTATGGCTGCCCCATTTTATTTTCAGGCACAAATGAAAAACTCGGGATGGTTCTGAAGGGGACAGGTCTGGACCAGGGTTTCCTTCCCATTGCTGAAAAATTCCGCACCGCCTCTCTAATCAGCTGATAAGCCGGCTGCCTTCAATGGATTGAATTCAGTGCTTTGTCCTTTTTTGCCGTTATAGTGTCCAGGATGAATGGTCTTTCAGCCTTCCGCTGGGGGGCTGATAGAAGGGGCTTGCTGCACGTTGAATGGAAAGGATCCGGATGCGTCCGCTGAAAATAAGAAATCTCTGCCTGAATCTGCTTCTGTGTTTTTCTTCCCTGATTTTGTTTTTTGCTGCCGCGGAGGGCGGTTTCCGGATTTTTAAAGAATTTTCCATGGCGCAGACAAAAGTCGACAAGCCGGACGGCGGCGGCCGCGTTAAAAGAAGGGTGGATTCCAAAAGCGCGGAAGTTCTCAGGGTTTTTTCAAAAGACGGGTGGCGGATGCGCCCGAACGAACATGCGGTGATTGAAAAAAACAGGATCAGCGGGAGGACGATAAGGATCGACACCAATTCTCAGGGCTTTCGCCACCCCGAGACCGGCGAAAAGAAAGCCGGGGAAAAAAGGGTCCTTGTGCTGGGCGACTCCATTACCTTTGCGGATTATGTGGAGTCAAACGAAACCTATCCCGCGGCGCTGCAGGAGTTAATCGGAAAAGAAACAGACAAGGTGACGGTCATCAACGCCGGGCTTCCGGGGGCTGACCTGGCCATGGAATACCATCTGCTTCTGGATTCCGGGCTTTCTGTTTCGCCCGATGTTGTTTTGATAGGCCTTTATTTAAACGACGCGTCTGATTTTTTTGGAATAGAACCCATGCCCGCGTTTTTGGCCAAAAGCCATTTCTTGTGCTGGATCTGGAGAAAAACACACGAGGTTTATTTTGCGTGGCGGTCTGACCCGCAAAAAGAAGCGTGGGCTGAAAACTTTATGGCCGGCCGCAAACCGCGCCGCGGAGACTGGCGGCGCGACAAAGACGCTTTTGACAGCCTTGTGATTTCAGCCAGAAATGACTGGGGGTATTCCTGGGCGCCGTCTTCCTGGGCAAAAATAAGGAACATTCTGGAATCTTTACAAACCCTGTCCAGGGAAAGAAACTTCAGGCTGGCTGTTGTTTTGTTTCCTGTGCGGCACCAGGTCGAGTCGGACCTTTACAGGAACGAACCTCAAATCAGCATGGGTGAAATCGCCAAAAGCATGGGCCTTGATTATCTGGATTTATTGCCCGAATTGAGGGCCGCCTGGCGGAGCGGTTTGAAAGAAATGTATTATGACCACTGCCACCTGACTCCGGAAGGAAACAAGCGGGCCGGAAACCTGATTTTTTCTTTTTTAAAGGACAGAAAAATAATTGAGGCAGGGCCGTCATCATCAGACGCGGAGCCCGCCCGGCCCCGCGCGTCATTCTAACCAGTCGATAAACCGCCGGTCTTCATGTAAGATGGGCGGTCATGGCAAAGAAAAGCAGGGCCTCTTCCAAAAAATCCAAGGCAGCTCCCAGGACCCGCGACGGGTTCCTGAAAGCCGCGTCGCTGGACCTTCCGGACGACTTTCAGCTCGACGAGGATTTTCAGAGCTGTTTTCACGCGCTTGAAAAAACGCGCGATCATCTTTACATCACGGGTGAGGCAGGCACGGGCAAGACCACGCTCCTGAAATATTTCCGCCGCAACACGCAGAAGAACGTGGTCATTCTGGCGCCCACGGGCATCGCGGCCATCAACTGTTACGGCCAGACCCTTCATTCCTTTTTCAAGTTTCCGCCCAAGCTGGTGCAGAAAGAACACGTGCGCCGTATTTACAACGCGCAGAAAATCTTTTCCCGGCTGGACATGCTGATCATTGATGAGGCTTCCATGATGCGCGCCGATCTGCTGGACGCGGTGGATGAGTCCATGCGTTTGAACATGCACAATTATGACGAGCCGTTTGGCGGGGTGCAGGTGGTGCTGTTTGGCGACCTTTACCAGCTGCCGCCCATTGTGGACAGGCAGGCGCAGGAAATTTACGGCGCGCGCTATGCCACGCCTTATTTTTTCAGTTCAAAAGTTTTCAGCCAGACGCCGTTCCGCCGCCTGGCGCTTAAAAAAATCTACCGCCAGAACGATTCCGGTTTCGCGGAAATTTTGAACCGGATCCGGAACAAGACTTTAAGCGACGCGGACCTTGCGCTGCTCAACACCCGCGCCAGCCGCCAGGCCCTGGACAATGCCGAAGACTGCATTACCCTGACCCCGACCAATGCCGCGGCCGCGGTCATCAATGAATTCCGTTTGTCCCGGCTTTCCAGCGAGGAGTTTTCCTATTCCGCCAGCGTGCAGGGGGAGTTTGACGAACCTTCTTACCCCACGGACGCGAAGCTCAGGCTCAAGGCCGGAGCGCAGGTGCTGATGATCCAGAATGACCCGGAAAAGCGCTGGGTCAACGGCAGCGTGGGCGAAGTGGTGCAGCTGAAGGAAAGTTCCATTGAGGTGCTGATCGACGGCAAGATCCACAAGGTTGAAAAAACCAAATGGAAAAAAATAAGGTACGAGCATGACGCGGAGCTGGACCAGATCACGGAAGAGGAAATCGGCGGATTTGAACAGTATCCCATCAAGCTGGCCTGGGCCATCACGATCCACAAAAGCCAGGGCCTGACGTTTGACCGCGTGACTGTGGACCTTGGTTCCGGCACTTTCACGCACGGCCAGGCCTATGTCGCGCTCAGCCGCTGCCGCAGCCTTGAGGGCCTGACGCTCAAAAGGCCGCTGACGCGCCGCGATATTATTTTTGACCCCCGCATTGCCAAATACCACGAACCCCCTGAATCCGCGGAAACCGTGAAAGAAGAGACCGTGGTGGTTTTCGAAGCCTGAGGTTTTTCCGGCTTTTTGTTTGGGCGCTTTCTTCCTGCCGGGGTATAATCAAGCCCTCACTCAACCGCGAGGGCCTATGCACGAGCTTATTTTTCTTCAGGACCTTGCGCTGGTCATGGTCATCAGCGCTGCCATCATGATTTTCTGCCACCGCTTCCACCTGCCGGTGGTGCTGGGCTATATCGTGGCGGGCGTCATCATCGGGCCGCACACACCGCCTTTTCCGCTTATCAGCGACATCCACAGCATCCAGACGCTTTCCGAGCTGGGAGTCATCTTCCTGCTCTTTTCCATCGGCCTGGAGTTCAGCTTTTCAAAGCTGGCCAAGGTCGGGCTGGTGGCTTTCACAGCCGCAACCCTGGAAATCCTTTTCATGATCTGGGTAGGGTTCTGCATGGGCCGTTTGTTCGGCTGGAATTTCATGAACAGCCTTTTTCTGGGCGCCATTCTCTCCATTTCCAGCACTACCATTATCGCCAAAGTGCTGATTGAAACCAAAAAACTCAAAGAGGGGTTTGCCCAGATCATTCTGGGTATTCTGATCATTGAAGACCTGCTGGCCATTGTCTTGATCGCCATGCTTTCGGGCGTGGCCGCGACCGGGTCGCTGGAGGTCAATGCGCTTTTGTTGTCCATGGCCAGGGTTTTTTCTTTTGTCACGGCCCTTCTGGTTTTCGGATTTTTTCTGGTGCCGAGGCTTTTGCGTTACATTGCAAAATTTGAAAGCGATGAAATGCTGGTCATCACGGTGCTGGGGCTTTGTTTCGCGGTTTCGCTGCTCACGGCCCGCCTGGGTTTTTCAGTCGCACTGGGGGCTTTTATCACCGGCGCGATTATCGCGGAAACCCGGTTTGCCCACCGCACTGTTTTGAAAATGGAACCCATCCGCGACATGTTCACGGCCATTTTCTTTGTTTCCGTCGGCATGCTCATTGAGCCTCAGATTTTGATGAAATACGGCGGGCCTATCATGATCATCGCGCTGGTCACGATCATCGGAAAGCTTTTCAGCTGTTCGCTCGCCGCTTTTCTTACCGGATCCAGCGGTGAAACTTCCCTGAAAGTCGGGCTTGGCCTGGCGCAGATCGGGGAGTTTTCGTTTATCATTGCCAGGCTGGGCGAGTCCGCGGAAGTCACAAGCCCTTTTCTTTATCCTACCGCGGTTTCCGTTTCGGCCATCACCACCCTGACCACGCCTTTTTTGATGAAGAACACCGGGGCCATTATCCGCGGGCTTTCATGGCTGACGCCGCGGCCTCTTCAGACGGCCCTCGGCCTTTATACGTCATGGACCGGAAGGCTGGGCGAAAATTCCGGACTCAAAACATCTTTGTGGAACAGCCTGAAGGCGCATGTTCCCCGCCTGCTTTTTTATGTTTTTGCCGCGGCCTTTATTTTTTACGGCGGCCGGCATTACCAGCCGGCAGTACCGTTTTTGCCGCACAATCTTTACTGGGCGGCCCTTGGCCTGCCCATCCTGCCGCTTTTTGTGGGCGTGGTCTATTCCGTGGACAAGATTCTGGGCGGCCTTTTGACCGCGGGCATGGGCGGCGCGGAAAACAGGGGGCCGGAATACGGCGTTATCCGCAAGAGCCTGCGTTTTCTGACCGTGCTGGTGGCCGGTCTTGTTTTTATCCTTATGGCGTCCACCGTGCTGCCTCCTCCGCTTCTGGTTTTGGGGGCCGCGGGCCTGATTCTTATTTCAGGTTTTTTTCTCTGGGGATCGCTCAGAAAAATTCATGAGAGGGTGGAAAAAACCGTGCTGGGTATTTTTGACCAGGAAAAGCCGCTGGAGATGCAGGAGAGAAAAGCGCGCCACGATGAACTTGTCCAGCTGATCCAGGAAGAGTATCCCTGGGAAGTCATCACGCAGGATTTTATTCTTCCGTTTCAGAAATCCGCGGTCAATCAGGCCATCCGCGATTTGCGGCTGAGAGGTGAAACCGGCGCCAGCATTGTGGCCATTTACCGCGGGGAAGAATCCATCCCCAATCCTTCCGCTGAAACCGTGCTGCTTCCCGGTGATGTTCTGCTTCTGATGGGCGATCCGAACCAGATCAAGGCCGCGCTGGAATTTTTGACAAAAAAAATAAAGGAAGCGCCTGCCGCTGAAATTAAAAGAGAAGGCGCTCCCCGGACCGCGGCTTTTGAGGTGCCGGAACACAGCCCGGTCATCGGGGTTTCTATACGCCGGCTGAAGCTGAGAAGAAAAACCGGAGTCAGCATTCTGGGCATTCAGAGGAAAGAGGGCGCGGTCAACAACCCGGACCCTGACACCCTGATCGAACCAGGCGATACCCTGGTCCTCTTTGGATGGGATGATCAGATCAAGCCGGCATTTGAATATCTGGCTTCCTTTAAACAAAGACTGGAATAAGGGTTCCCCCTCCTTTTGCGCCCGGGAAATACGGGCGAGACATTGGAGGGGGAATTTGGTATATTACCCCCCTCGGCGCGGCTTTTCCTGCCGTAAAATCATGACGGAATCGATGCACGAACATTTTATGCGGGAAGCCCTTAAGCAGGCCAGAATTGCCCTGACTAAAGGCGAAGTCCCGGTGGGCGCGGTCGCGGTTTACAACAACAAGATCATCTCCAAAGGCTACAACCAGAACGAGATGCTGCGCGACCCCACGGCGCACGCGGAAATGATCGCCATGACCACGGCGTCTTCCGTGCTTTCAGAAGAAAAGCCGGGCCACCGCGGTTCGCTGGAAGGCGTGACGCTTTACGCGACTCTGGAGCCTTGCCCCATGTGCGCCGGAGCGCTGGTGCTGAACAAATGCACCAACCTTGTTTTTGGCACGCGCGACCCCAAGGCCGGGGCGTGCGAGAGCCTTTATAAAATTACGCAGGACGACCGTTTGAATCACCGCCTGAATGTTCTGGGCGGCGTGCTTGAAACGGAGGCAAGAATGCTTTTGCAGGATTTCTTTAAAAGCCTCCGCAAGGAAAGACGTTAAAAAATTTCGGAAAGGTGCCAGAGTGGCCGATTGGGCATGCCTGGAAAGCATGTAACCCTGCAAGGGGTTCCAGGGTTCGAATCCCTGCCTTTCCGCCATTTTAACAAGACCTGACAACAGCTCTTGCTAAAATGGTTCTTTCACAAAACGGATTCGAAGGGAGCCGACGAGCCTTTGAAGGAACCGCGACCTTTGGGAGCGGAGACTTCCTTCGAGGAGGCGGCTGGCCGACCGGAACACCGGTGGAATTTTGCGAAAGCAAAATGACGTTTCCGGTGTGAAGGCGCCGAATCCCTGCCTTTCCGCCATTTACCAGGGGGAGCCTTCGAGGCTCCTCCCGGTAAATGACCGTTCCGCGCCGCGTGGTCAGCTGAAAACCCCTTTGGTCTTTTATGACTTCCGCTATTTCAATTAAAAATCTGAGCAAGTACTACAAAAAATTCAAGGCGCTGGACGACCTTTCGTTTGAAGTCCGGCCCGGCGAATTTTTCGGGTTTCTGGGCGCCAACGGCGCGGGCAAGACCACGACCATCAGCGTCATTACGGGCCTGGCCAATTACCAGGCCGGCAGCGTGGAAGTGTTCGGCCACGATGTTGTCCGTGATTACCGCAAGTCGCGCGCGCTGATCGGGCTTGCGCCGCAGGAATTCAACTTTGACCCCTTTCTGAGCGCGGAACAGATCCTGACTTTTGAGGGCGGGTATTTCGGGCTTCCCTGGCGCGATGCCAAAAAAAGGGCGGCTGAACTGCTTGACCTTTTCGCGCTGACGCCCAAAAGACGTGAAGACTACAAGCGTCTTTCCGGCGGCATGAAGCGCAGGCTTTTGATCGCGCGCGCCATGATGCATTCGCCGAAAATCCTGATTCTGGATGAACCCACCGCGGGCGTGGACCTGGAACTGCGCCACCAGCTGTGGGAGTTTCTGCGCAATATCAACAAGCAGGGCGTGACCGTGGTGCTGACAACGCATTACATTGAAGAAGCGGAAAAGCTTTGCAGCCGCATTGGCGTGATCCACGGCGGCAGGATGGCGGCGCTTGATGACACGGATGTTTTGATCCGCAAAATCAGCCAGGACCAGGTGGAACTGTACCTGAAAAAGCGTCTGGACCGTTTGCCGGCCGGGATGGCCGGGATGCCGGTGGCCCTGGAAGAAAACGGCGCGTGCCTGCGTTTTGAGGAAACATCCGGCATGGTCGCGCAGGTTTTGAAAGTGCTGCATGATTCGGGAATTGAAATTGAAAAAGTCGATGTGCGCCGGCCCACGCTGGAAGACGCGTTTTTGAAACTGGTCGGCAACAGAAGCGAAAAACTGGGAGCTTTCAAGCTGTGAAATCCCTGACCGGGTTTAAAACTCTTTTGTGGCGCGAGGCGTACAGGTTTCTGTCTGTTTTCCGGCAGACGATTTTTCCCAACCTGATTTCCGCGTTTCTTTATATTTTCGCTTTCGGGTTTTCGATCGGCAGCCGCATTCCGGAAATCGGCGGCGTTTCGTACCTGCAGTTTTTCGTTTCCGGCCTTTTGATGATGCACGCCATTGAAAGCTCGTTCCAGAACACGGCCAGCTCGCTTTTTATTTCCAGATGGGCGAATTACATTGAAGAGCTTCTGGTTACGCCCATTTCCTATTTTGAAATGGTCCTGGCCATTCTGGCAGGCGGCCTTCTGCGCTGTTTCGTGGTGGTGCTGGGCATCTGGGGCGTGTCGCTTATTTTTGTGCAGTGCCCGCTGGTGCATCCCTGGATCATTCTTTATTTTCTGGTGTTTGCCTCGCTGATTTTTTCGCTCATCGGCATGCTGGTGGGCCTTTACGCCGAAGAGTTTGAACACATCACCGTGGTCGCGACTTTCGTCATCACGCCCATGGCTTTCTTTGGCGGCAGCTTCAACACCCTGGACATGGTGCCTTCGGCCCTGCACTGGATCTTCAAAATCAACCCTATCTTCTATATGATCAACGGCTTGCGCTACGGTATGCTGGGTAGCTCAGATTCCAACCTGGGGCTGAGCATGGGGCTGGTGGTGGTTTTGTTTGTGATTTTGTTTTCAGTAACGCTTTATTTGTTTAAAATAGGCTACAAGCTGAGGAAATAATGCTGACCGCTTATATTTTTCAAAAAGGGAAGCCGATAGAGAAAAACCCGCACCGCGCGCGCCTTCTCCAGGCGCTTGCGGACAAGGAAGCGCTTGTCTGGGTGGACCTTGAAAACCCTGATGATTTTGAAGAAGAGTGCATGGTGGAAATTTTTAATTTCCACGACCTGGCCATCGACGACTGTTTGAACGATCTTTCCCAGCCCAAGGTCGATGACTACGACGAATACCTTTTCCTGGTGCTTCATGCCGTGAACCTGGAAAGCTGCGCTGAAGAACTCCTGACCGTTGAAATCGACATTTTCCTCGGCCCGAATTATGTGGTCACGTTCCACAAAAGCCCGATCCAGTCTGTTTGCGCCGTGCGTGAACTGGCCTACAAAAAGCCGGAGACCTATCTTGGCTACGGATCAGACAAGCTGGTTTATCACATCCTGGACCACCTGGTGGAAAACTACCAGCCCGTGCTTGACCTCTATGACGCGCAGGTGGATCTTCTTGAAGAAGAAATTTTCAAGGACACCAAAAAGGAATACCTGACCGACA
>CAZIQJ010000015.1:0-13348 GCA_964541285.1 uncultured bacterium
CTCAGCCCTCCAAGTCTATGATGATCCTCCATGCGGCGTTTCGCGACCGGGATCTGGCGGCCCTGCCCCGGGCCTCGGGCTGGGTGGGTTCGGCTGACCGGAAAATGAAAATCCAGGGCGGATCCTTTGTGAGTCTCAAATTTGAAGGCCGTGCGCCCGGCGGTGCCCGGCTGCTGCGTATTTTTCCGGGTTATCAGTGGAATGAAAGCCTGCGGAGCGCTTCCGACAGGGATGTGATAGCGGCTTTGGTGAAGGAATTCCGTGATTTCTTCGGAATCAAGGCCGCGCCGCTCTGGACAGAGTTGTCGCGCCATGAAGGCACCATGCCGCATTACCGCGTAGGCCACCTGAACTGGCTGAAGGAAGTGGAGGCCCGGCGGCGCGAGTGGCCCGGACTTGTGCTGGCCGGCAATTCTTACGGCGGGGCCAGTCTTCCCGATTGTGTGCGCACCGCCCGGGCAGCCGCTGCTGAAATTATGGATTCTCTTAAAAAAGACGTACCCGAGGTGACCTGTGCATCCGCAATCAACAAACTTTGATGAAAGTCCTTTTCTGGTGATCTGGGAGACCACCCGGGCCTGCGAGCTGGCCTGCGTGCACTGCCGCGCCTCGGCGAATGAACGCCCCGAACCCGATGAGCTGACGCCGGAAGAAGGCCTTCGCTTGGTGCAGGACATTAAAGAAGCGGGTGCTTCGGTCATTGTTTTTAGCGGCGGCAATCCGTTTCAGCGCAGGGATCTCACGGCCCTGGTTTCCCGCGCCAAAGATCTGGGCATGCGGACCGGTACGATTCCGGCGGTGACGCCGCTCGTTACCCGTGAAAGACTGCAGGAACTGAAACAGGCAGGGCTGGATCAGATTGCTTTCAGTCTGGATGCTGCCTCTCCTGAAGAGCATGACGGCTTTCGCCGCACCGAGGGGGTTTTTGCACGCACGCTGGAGGCTGTAAAAATGGCCCGGGAAACAGGCCTCGGGGTGCAGATCAATTCCCTTATCAATGTGCACAACCGCGAGCAGCTGATTTCGCTGATCCGGCTGATTGAAACCATGGATCTTGTCTTCTGGGAGGTTTTCTTTCTGGTGCCGGTGGGCCGGGGCACGGAACTGCGCATGATGGAAGGAGAGATGTTCGAGGAAGCCTTTGAAAGAATTTACGAGCTGAACAAGAGGGTCTCTTTTGTGATCAAGGTGACCGAGGCCCCGCATTATCGCCGTTACTATTTCGAGAGGGAGAAGAGCGGAGGTCCTCTGAAGAAAGAGGACATCGTCATGCCTTCCGCCCTGATGCGGGCGCGCGGTCCTCGCATGGGAATCGGTCATGCTCCGGGCAGCGTCAATGCGGGCAAGGGCTTTGCCTTTATTTCCTACAACGGCGAAGTGTTTCCAAGCGGCTTTCTTCCCGTGAGCGGCGGGAATATCCGCCATACACCGCTTAAAAAGATTTACCGCGATGCTCCCGTCTTCCGCCAGATGCGTGACAGCTCGCTTTTAAAAGGGCGCTGCGGCATCTGTTCATATCGTGATATCTGCGGCGGCTCCCGCTCGCGTGCCTATGCCATGACCGGGGATTATTTGGCCGAAGACCCCTGCTGTGTCTATCAGCCGGAAGGAATGCAGGCGGTACCGTTTCCCCGCCTGCCGCGGGCAGGCAAAAGTGCCGGGTTCGAATAATCTATAAAAAAACCGGCAGGAGCCGGGAAGGCGAGTGCTCCTCCCGGCTCCTGCCGTTAATCCGTGATTCAGCCGCCTTCGACTGTTGAAAAAGGCCGGCCTCCGAAGATCTGCAGTTTAAGCCTTGAAGCCACCAGCCGCTGGTTCATGACCGGGGCCAGGCGCCTGTAAATTTCGCAGCCAAAAGAATTGTTTTTGGCCATCAGCTTGCGGACGCGCTCGCCGTCAAAGACAAGCAGCTGGGTGTCCGCGGCGGCGCGGGCGTCAAAGCGCCAGCGGTAGGGAGGAATGACCCAGGACCATCCCACCACATCGCCTTTCTGGAGTGTCTGAAGAATTCCGGTCGTGGATTCTGTGTCAAACCGCACGTCCTGTTCTTCGGCCAGAATGTTGACCTTGCCTTTGAGGACCAGATAAAACTTGTCCGCTTTTTCTCCGTCCTTGAAAATAAAATCGCCTTCTGAAAATTCTTTCACGGAGGCTTTCTGAAACAGAAGGTCCCTGAACTTGGGAGAGATTCCCTTGAGGAAAGGGGTCTTGATATTTTTTGCGGCTGCGGCTTTCTGTTTGTTTTTCATTGTGTCAAGCCTCCGGGTTGGTCAGTCGAGGCAAGAGTATGCGGTGAAACAGGTGCCAAAGCTGTGACCTTGGTCACAGAGAGACAGCGTTGAAAGCCTTATGAACCGGGCGGTTCAGGCCTTGAGCCTAATGGCACTTGTCTTTGGGGTCTTCGTGGCAGGGTTTTTCAGGCGGCGCGGAACAGCCCTTGCCGCAGCACTTCTTTTTTGATTTTTTGCTGAAGGCCCTGAGCGTCAGGATCAGCCCGGCCGCGGCCACAGCCCCCAGCGCAACCATCTCTCCGTAGTCCATTATTCAAACCCCAGCAGTCTGCCGCCCTGATGCACCAGAAAAGCTCCGCACCAGGCCAGCGTGTTCATGTAAGCGATCATGAAAAGCGGCCAGCCCCAGCCGCCTGTTTCGCGCCTGACAATGGCCACTGTGGACATGCACTGGCAGGCCAATACAAAGAATACCATAATGCCCACCGCGACCAGCGGGGTGTAGACGGGTTTTCCGGTGGCCGGGTTTTTCTCCTTGCGCATGGCATTGATCAAATCGGTGGAATGTTCATCCGCTTCATCGCCCACGTTGTAAATAATGGCCAGGGTGCTGACCAGGACCTCGCGCGCGGCAAAAGACGACACCAGCCCGATGCCGATCTTCCAGTCAAAGCCCAGGGGCCGGATGACCGGCTCAATGGCATTGCCGATCTTGCCCGCGAAGCTGGAGCGGAGCTGTTCGCCGGCTTCTTTGTGGTCAAAATCACGCAGCTGTGTCTGCAGGGCATCGCCCTGAAGGGTCTGGACCGCCTGCTGGCGGAGGTTCTGGTAACGGTTTTTAATGTCCGCGTTTTTGGGGTAGCTGGCCATGAACCACAGCACCACGGAAAGCAGGAAAATGGTGGTGCCTGCGTTGATGATAAATTCTTTGCCGCGGTCCCACATGACGAGCAGCACGTTCTGGATGCGGGGAACGCGGTAGGGCGGAAGCTCCAGCAGAAAAGGCGACTGCCTGCCTTTGAGCAGGGTCTTGCGGAAAACCGCGGCCATGGTAAGCCCGGCCGTGATGCTCAGAAAATACATGGCGAAAAGCGTGACGCCTTTTAAATCAAAAATGCCGAACACTTTTTGCGAGGGAATAAACGCGCCGATCATGAGCGCGTAAACCGGAAGCCGCGCGCTGCAGCTCATGAGGGGAGCGACCATGATGGTGGCCAGCCGGTCTTTTTTGTCGCCGATGGTGCGTGTGGCCATGATGCCCGGAATGGCGCAGGCAAAAGAGCTGAGCAGGGGAAGAAAGGTTTTGCCGTTCAGCCCGACTTTTTTCATGACGCGGTCCAGCACAAACGCGGCGCGCGCCATGTAGCCGAAGTCTTCAAAAATGGCGATGAAGAAAAACAGCAGGAAGATCTGCGGCACAAACACAATGACATTGCCCACGCCCGGAATAATGCCGTCCACGACCAGGCTTTCAAGCTGGCCGTCAGGCAGCACGGCCGCGGCCGCCCGGCCCAGTCCGTTGACCATGCCGGTGATCAGGTCCATGAGCGGCGTGGCCCATGAAAAAATGGACTGAAAAATAACGCCCATGACCGCGGTGAAAATAACCCAGCCCCAGAACGGGTGGGTCAATACGTCATCGATTTTGTGCGAAAGTGTTCTGATTTCTTCCCGCGGTTCTTTGACGATCTGTGAAGCCAGCCGGTCAATCAGCGCGTAACGCTGCTCCGGGCTCATGGCGGAAATATCCGAGTTTAAATTAGGCTGGCCCGGGTTTTTCAGGCCTTCTTCAATGGCGGAGCGCAGCGCGTCCACGCCTGTGCCCAGATGGCCTTCGGTCACGACCACAGGCACGCCGAATTCGTGTCTGATTTTTTCCAGGTCAATATTTTTTCCGCTTTCCAGGGCTTCGTCCCACATGTTCAGCACCAGCACCATGGGAAGTTTCAGCGCCAGGACCTGGAGCGCGAGGTAAAGGTTGCGGTTGAAGTTGTTGGCGTCCATGATCACGACCGCGAGGTCGGGCCTGCGCGTGCCTTTTTGCTGCCCCAGCAGCACGTTTTTGACAATCTCTTCGTCCATGGATTTTGGGTTCAGGCTGTAAGTGCCGGGCAGGTCGATCAGGTCCGCGTCCGCTGAGCCGCCCTTGAATTTCAGGCGGCCCCATTTTTTTTCAACCGTGACGCCGGGGTAATTGGCGGTGTTGTGGCGCAGTCCGGTCAGCATGTTGAACAAGGTGGTTTTGCCGACATTGGGGTTGCCGATCATGGCCACCAGTTTGGAAGGGGAGGTTTCGCCGGGAGACATAAATCAGGCCACAGGCCGGACAATGATCTGGCTGGCGTCATCCTTGCGGATGGTGAGGCTGTAACCCCGGACAATGATTTCCATGGGGTCGCCCAGCGGCGCGAAGCGTTTGAGCAGCACGCGCGTGCCGGGCACTACGCCCAGCTCCATGAGCCGCTCATGCAGGTCGCTGCCGCCCTTGAAGCCTTCGATCACGGCGCTTTCTTTTAATTTGAGGTCGCTGAGAACCATAAAGCCTTTTCTGAAAAGTATAAAAACGCTGAAACCCTGCCGATCATTCTGCATAGTCTAGTCCGGCAGGCGCGGGTTAGCAACATTGGCTTTGGCCCGTAAAATGATTCCCGGCTGGCCTTCTTCGCCGGGCCGGAATATAATCTTTACGCCGGGAAACGCGCTTTCGGGTGTGACTTGAGTCACAGCTCACGGCGCGGCAGTGCGGTACAGTGCGTTCATCCAGATGAATCAAAAACGCGGGCGGGTTCCGCGCGCGTTTGAGGGAGTTGTGCAATGGGTACGGCTGAATTGATGACAGAAAACAAACTTGAATGTCTTAAACGTTTATTTGAACCGCGATCTATCGCGGTTGTCGGCGCTTCCCGCCGCCCTGACGCCGTGGGCTTCGCGGTTTTAAACAATCTTGTCACCGGCGGTTATCAGGGGAAAATTTATCCCGTCAATGCCAAGGCCCCCGAAATTCTGAACATTCCGTGTTTCTCTTCCATTAAAGACATCCCCGGCGAAATCGACATGGCGGTCATTATTGTGCAGAGCGTCATGGTGGCTGAAACGATTGAAGAATGCGGCCGCAAGGGCGTGAAGGCCGCGATCATTATTACCGCGGGTTTCCGCGAAATCGGCGGGCAGGGAGTTTTCCTCGAAAAACAGGTCATTGAAGCGGCCAGCCGTTACGGCATCGCGCTGCTTGGCCCCAACTGCCTTGGCTCGATCAACACAGACCCTGCTTTTTCAGTCAACGCCAGTTTTGCCCGCACCATGCCCGCGGCCGGCAACATTGCTTTTATTTCCCAGAGCGGCGCGCTCTGCACCGCGGTGCTGGATTACGCCAAAGGCGCGAAGGTCGGGTTTTCAAAATTCGTCAGCCTTGGCAACAAGGCCGTGCTGACGGAAATGGACATGCTGAAGTATCTCAAGGACGACCCCAAAACCGATGTCATCCTGCTTTATCTTGAGGACCTGGTGGACGCGCGCGGGTTTATTGAAATCGCGCGTGAAATCACGGGTGATCTTGCCACAGGGAAACCCATTCTGGTCATCAAGTCAGGCCGCACGCCGCAGGGCGCCAAGGCCGCGCAGTCGCACACCGGCTCGCTCATGGGCGCGGATGAAGTTTATGACGCGATTTTCGCGCAGGCCGGCGTGCTGCGCATGGAAAGCATTGAAGAAATGTTTGACCTGGCGCTGGCGTTTTCGCAGTCGCCGTTTCCAAAAGGCGACCGCGTGGCCATTATCACCAACGCGGGCGGGCCGGGCATCATGACGACCGACGCCTGCGTGCGCAACGGGCTGACGCTGGCCAGTTTCAAGCACTCCACCGTGGAAGCCCTGAAGCAGGTTTTGCCTCCCACCGCGAATTTTCACAACCCCATCGACGTGATCGGCGACGCGCGCCATGACCGCTACGAAGAAGCGTTGAAGCATGTGGCGCAGGACCCGGGCGTGGACAGCATTATCGTGATCCTGACGCCGCAGGCCATGACTGAAATTGAGGAAGTCGCGCGCGTGGTGGTCAAAATAAAAAATGAAATCGATATTCCGATTCTGGCCTGTTTTATGGGGGTTTTTGACGTTTCCGCGGGAGTGAAAATCCTGGAAGAAAACCATGTGCCGCATTACCGCTTTCCTGAAGGCGCGGCGCGGGCCATGGGCGCCATGAACCGCTACCAGAAATGGATCAAGCGGCCGCGCACGGGCGTGAAGAAATTCAAATTTGACCACAAGGCCATTGAAGAAATTTTAAACCGCGCCGTTCAGGCGGGCCAGGATTTCCTGCCCATTGACGCGTCCATGGGCATTCTCAAGGCCGCCGGGTTTCCGGTGCTGCCGTTTGCTTTTGGCGCGGACGCCAAAGGCGCGCTGCACAGCGCGCGCAAGATCGGTTTTCCGGTGGCGCTGAAACTGATTTCGCCGCAGGTGGTGCACAAGTTTGATTTCGGGGCCGTGCGGCTGAACCTGAAAAATCCGGGCGAACTGAAAAAGGCCTGCGGAGAAATGACGCGCAAGTTTCATTCTGTTTTTCCCAAGGGGAAGATCGAAGGGTTTTTTATCCAGACCATGTCGAGCAAGGGCGTGGAAACCATCCTGGGCATGAACCGCGACCCGCGGCTGGGCCCGACGCTGATGTTCGGACTTGGCGGCATTTACGTGGAAGTTTTAAGGGACGTGACGTTCCGGCTGGCGCCTTTCCGCGAGCGCAGCGCGCAGCTCATGATTGAATCCATCCGCGGCTACAAAATCCTCAAGGGCGTGCGCGGAGAAAAACCCTCAGATATCAAGGCCATTGAAGACTGCCTTCAGCGCTTGTCGCAGCTGGCGTGCGAATATGAAGTCATCAAGGAAGTGGACGTCAATCCGCTGATGGCGCATGAAGAGGGCAGGGGCGCGTCCGTGCTGGACGGCCGCATTATTCTGGACCTTGAAAAGGCCGCGCAGCAAAAGCTTTCCTGAATCAAGAATCCCGCCGTGGTGCCGAAGGAATAAATACCTGGAGGAACCATGAAAACCTATAAAAAACTTTCTTCAAGCAAGGTCACGATTTTCAAAATCAAAAACCGCCGCGGCTTCGCGGCTGTTTCCCTGAATAACCTGACGGAAGGCAACACGCCTGCCCAGGCTTTTGCCCGCATGGCCAAGGCCGTGAAAAGACAGGGTTTTGAGCTGAACGGCAGCGCGCCCCGCCCCAAATAAGTCCCCCCGGCCCCGGCAGGCTGCAAGGCTTGCCTTCCGGGGCATGATTCGTCATAATACCCCACTTCCGCCCCGGCCATGGGCCAGGCGCTGAAATGATCCCCCTATGAAAGAGGTATGCATTGAAATCTGAAATCGCCAGACGGCGCACGTTCGCCATTATTTCGCATCCGGACGCGGGTAAAACCACGCTGACGGAAAAGTTCCTGCTTTACGGCGGCGCGGTGCAGCTGGCCGGCTCTGTCACGGCGCGCAAGCAGCAGCGCGACACGGCCTCAGACTGGATGGAGCTGGAAAAAAAGCGCGGCATTTCCATCAGCTCAACCCTTCTGCAGTTTGATTACCACGGCCTGCGCATGAACCTGCTGGACACTCCGGGCCATAAAGATTTCTCCGAAGACACGTACCGCGTGCTCATGGCCGTGGACGCGGTGGTCATGGTCATTGACGGAAGCAAGGGCATTGAAAGCCAGACGCTCAAACTTTTTGAAATCTGCCGCCATCGCGGTATTCCGATTTTTACTTTTATCAACAAGCTGGACCGGCCTTCCAAGGCGCCGCTTGAAGTCATTGATGAAATCGAGCGCGTGCTGGCCATTCATCCGTATCCCATCAACTGGCCGCTGGGCAATGGCCAGGAATTCAAGGGCGTGTTTGACCGGCTTGAAAAGCAGGTGCATCTTTTTGAGCGCGTGACCGGCGGCGCCTACAAGGCCCCGGTTTCCATCCGTGATTTTTCCGACGCGGCCGTGCGAAGCGCTCTGGATGAAACGCTTTATGACCAGGTGAAGGAAGAACTGGAAATCCTGGACATGGCGCATGAAGGTTTTGACCCGCAGGCGGTTTTAAGAGGCGACACCACACCGGTTTTTTTCGGCAGCGCGGCCAATAACTTCGGCGTGCAGCTGCTGCTGGACGGTTTTGTGAAATACGCGCCGCCGCCCGCGCCGCGCAAGTCCGAGAAGGGCGTTATCCCCGTGGACCACAAGGATTTTTCCGGTTTTATTTTCAAGATCCAGACCAACATGGACCCTTTGCACCGCGACCGCATTGTGTTCATGCGCGTGTGTTCCGGAAAATTCACGCGCGACATGGACGCCATCCACACGCGAACGGGAAAAAAAGTCCGGCTTTCAGGTTCGCACACGCTGCTGGGCCAGAGCCGTGAAATTGTGGATGAAGCTTACGCGGGCGATGTGCTGGGTTTTGTGGCCAAGCAGGATTTTAACCTGGGTGACACCATCAGCGAAGACCCGGGCATTGTGTTTCATGAAATTCCGCGTTTCGCGCCCGAGCATTTCGCGTTTCTGACAAACCCTCATCCGGGCAAGTACAAACCTTTCCGCAAGGGCATTGAGCATCTGCTTTCGGAAAATATCGTGCAGGTTTTTCATCTCAAGGACGTGCCGGCCCCCGGTCCGCTTCTGGGCGCGGTCGGACCTCTGCAGTTTGAAGTGCTTCAGTACCGGCTGCAAAGCGAGTACGGCGCGGAATCCACGCTTGAGAAAAAGAACTGGGACCTTTTGCGCTGGGCCGAGACCGACCGCGACGCGCCCGCGCTGCGTGATATTCTGCCTTTTGGCTGCCAGCTGGCCGCCGATGACCGTGATAACCTGGTCATCCTGTTTACCACCAAATGGGCCATGGAGCAGTTTGCCGTCAAATACCCGGATGTCCGGCTTTTTGACAAGCCCTCGCCCCTGCTGCCCTCCCGCTAGCCCCGTCCTGCAAGGGCCGGGCGTGTGACCCCCGTCACAGCCATAAAACAGCCCCTGGCCTATCCTGTAGTCGCAAGGGAAAGGGAGGTGGGCCATGAAAACCATTGCTTACCTGTTCTTGCTCCTGATGGTGTGTTCAACCGGGCTCTACGCTGAGTCGTTTCGCAGGACAAGCGCCGACTTGTTCACGGAAAGCTATATGGCGCAGATGAGGCGTGGAACTTACAGCCCCGCGGAAGCGCGGGCGGGTGAATACAGCAGCATGTATGAAACCTGCGATGAGCATCACAATTGTGTCAGCGAAACCGCTGGCGGAATGCAGGCTGTCAGGAAAGATGAGAAGCATACGGATCCCGTGAAACCGTTTGTTCCTCTCCCGATGTGGATGTAAGAAAGCAGCCCCTTCAGAAACGCGGGTTTAAAAGCAGCAACCACGCTTCCGAAGGGGTTCTTTTGAGATGGGCAGGAGGGCTTGCCTTCCGGCCCTTGATTCGCCATAATGAGCATTGCGGAGGGGTCTCAACCCCTCAATCGTTATAAAGGCGGAAGCGTAAAATGACTGTGAAGACTGAAACCCATAAGATTTCCCTGACCACCCCTGAAGATATTTTCAGCTTTCTGAATTCCCAGGTCGAAGCCGCGTCCCGCGCGTCTCTTTGCCCTGTGGATCAGCGCATTGAAAATTTTTTAAACGAATACCTCAAAGATACGGGCGGAGAAAAAGTCCGTCTTCCCGCGAGCACGCTGGTGCTGGACCGGGCCGGGCTGGGCCGCAGGCTTTCGCTTCCTCCGGACCGCGATGTTTTCCAGTCCGATATTGTGACCACTTACCGCCTGCACCAGGGGATTCTGCATAACCCCAAAAACGACCGCCGGACCACGCAGGGAGTTTTCCATATTGCCGAGGGCGGGTTTCCCATTCCTGACGACAAGCTCGCGGTTCCCAAAAATGTTTTCAAAAAACTTCTGCAGGAAGCGCTTCTTCCGCCCGCGGATTTGATGAAACTTCCTTTTACTTCCACCCGGCCCCAGGGTCTGGAATGTTTTGTCACGGTCCTGCTCAGACCTGTCGTTTGCCCTGAAGTCAAAGGCGTGCTCAATGAAAGAAGGATGGAAATCCGGTTTTTTGCGCCCGGCAACCTGATCGGTAATCTGGATTTTGTGGAATCGATTTTTGGAAACGGCGGAGACCCGTATCTGCCTGAAAATAACGCGGCCCTGGACCCGGACAGCTGGACCGGCCATACGGGCTGTGTCATCCTGGCGCCTCATTTGACCCGTTTGCGGAAAAAAGACCTGGGCCTTCCGGCCTGGGACAAGGCCTCGGAACGCCAGCGCCGCGACGGCATGTGCTGGAAAGAAGCGGACGAGCTTTACAACGGCGGCAATGCTTTCAAGATCACTTGCCGCGACGCGCGCGGCGTCATTGTGACCGTGATCGCGGACAATTATTTCGGCTATTGCAAAAAAGAGGTCAAGACCCAGATCAGTTATTCCGCCAATCTTTTCGGCCTTGCCGAAGAAGAGCATTCTGGCGGCGCGCTGGCTTTTGCTTCCTATGATCTTGGCGAACAGTTTCAGCTGGGCCAGTTCTGGGCAAGAAGCCATAACACTTTCAAGGACACGGTGCGGCTGCTGGGAGACAGGATCCAGCTGCGGCCTGAAGGTTACGCCGTGGACAAAAAATATCCGGATATTTTTTATGTGCCTGAAAACTCGGACTTTGATCTTTTGAGTTCGAGCGTGACCTGGAAAAACCAGGACGGAAAACAGTCCAGGATCCGGCTTCTGGCGGGATGCATTTATGTCCTGCCGTCGGGCTACAAGGTTTACATCAAGAAGCAGACGGGCGGACATGCCTGGCATTTGATCGGCATTGTGGCCGAGGGTGTTCTCTGCCACAAACCCTGCACGGTTTCGGGCGGGGGAAAATCCGAAATCTCAAAATCGATTGTGGACGCCATGATCCAGGGTTCTGTTTTTGTGGCGGACTTTTACGCGGACATGGAAAGGGTGCGCCAGCTTCTGGAGCGCGATTACAGCAACCGCTTCCGGCCTGAGTTTGACCCGAAAAGGCCCAGCCGCCCGATTGTTTCTCCGCAAAGGTCGCTGGGGTCTGTCATCAAGCTTTTTACGGTGTCGCCGGAATACACGGACGGATTCAATCAGTGGCTTTCGGGAATTCCGGATTACATCAAGGAAATCCTTCTGACCGTGAAGCGGTTTTACAGGCCGGAATGGGGCAATGACTGGAAAAAACATTTCTCCGTCGACATCGTTAATGGGCATCCGGGGCATGAGCTCAAATTCCATGGCCGCAAACTTACGGCCAATTACCTGCGCGTGGGCCGCCAGACGGACGGCGCCTGGCGTATTTTCCGCGTCCGGCAGGACTTTGCCGCGGCCGAGAAAATCCAGTGCGCGGACGACATCACGGCTTCGGCTGTTGTGCCTTCGCGGCTCCTGGGAGGCCTGAACCCGGAATATCCCAACCCGGCGGTGAAGTTCATCACCAACTGCGAAAATTACCTTTTCCAGCGGCCGGACGACGCGATTTACCGCGGCTATGACAAGCAGGCGGAGCAGGACCTTGCAACCGACGGTACTTTTATTTCAAATTTTGAGCCGCTGGACATTGGAAAGGTCCGGGACATTGTCGAGGACGCTATTCTTTTTGACCAGTTCACGGATTCCATGAAAAAAAACCTGCGCGATTTCCTGAATGAGAAGGACACGGGTTACGTGGTTTCTTCCGCGCATCCGCGCATGGTGGACGGAAAGCCTTCCAAGAATCCCCGCTATCTTCAGAAAAGGCCGGACCAGCTCAACCCCAGAAAAGGGTATCTGGCGGAGACCGGCTCCAGGCTTTTCCGCGGAACCGAAGCGGGCCAGCCGGTTTATTTTCCGGTCAACGCAGTGCTGCCCGGCCGGCGCAATAATCCGCCTGAGCCTAAAAACGGTGTGCCCGCGCTGGCGGTTTATAACCCCGTTCATTATCAGGAACTGCCTGAGCTGTTCATGGATTTTATCTGCTCGCTTACGGGCAAATCGCCTTCCACCACGGGTTTTGGTTCGGAAGGCGCTCTGACCAAAGGCCCGTTTAACGCGCTTTGGCCCATTGTGGACCTGAACAATGCTTTTGTTTCTTTTGTGGTGACGCGCTCAAATGGTTTCAGTTCCGCGGCCGGTTATGTGGGTCCGAAATACCGCGTGGACCATGACATCAGCCTGCTGGTGCCGGAAATCTGGTCCAGAATGCGGCCCTGCGAGCAGGAACCGGAATTTTTGATCGGGCATGGTTACCTTGAAAAGTTGAAAGACATGGAGTTCCAGGGCCGTGTGGTCAAGTCCAGCATTCTGGGTTACCGCATTACCAAAAAATTCGTGCATGGTTTTCTGGGCCGGATTTTTGACAACCCGGACATTGTTTTTAATAACGAGATGCTGCGCCCTGAAACCCAGGACCTTGCCGTGTTCGCTGACGGGGTGGATAACATTCTGGAAACGTACCGCCGCGTGGCGCGTCACTATTTCGAGGATGGCAGCATCCGGGCCGCGTGCCCGCCGCTGCAGGCCCTGCTGCATGTCATGGCCGAAGGCCATTTTGAAGGCAAGGGGCTGGATGATCCTGCGTTCCGCAAACTTTTTGATTATGAAGAAATCCTGAAAAGTGAATGGTATGCCCGCCGCCTTGCGGCCTTGCAGGAAAGGCATACCGCTTTCTGGGAACGCGCGCTTGAAAACCTGAAGCAGGCCGGCGCGGCGAAAGAAAAAATCCTTGGGGCGGAAAAAAATCTCAAGGCCGTGAAAGCTCCGGATTATATCCAGCAGATGTCCGGCACCATTGGTGCGGACCCCTTCGATTTTCAGACGGCCTGATCAGCGGGCCAGGAAAATAACCAGCACCTGCGCGATCAACACGCGCAGGATCATGACCACCGGATAGACAGCCGCGTAAGAAACCACCTGGGCGCTTGAAGGCGTGATTTGGTTGGCAAAGGCCAGCGCCGGAGGGTCGGTCATGCTTCCCGCCAGAAGCCCGCACAGACTCAGGTAATTCATTCTCATCAGGAGTCTGCCCGCGAGCGCGGCGGTAAAAATCGGCACAAACGTGATGAGCGTGCCCGCGGCAAACCACATCATGCCGCTGCCGTGCAGAAGAATATC
>CAZIQJ010000015.1:13448-22035 GCA_964541285.1 uncultured bacterium
GCCACGCCGTAAAGAAAAGAATCCAGTTCATGCAGCGGTTTGCCCACGATTTCCTTGCGCGTGACAATGACCCATTTCGAAGTGATGGTTTCGCTGGATTTGCGCCAGTCCAGCGTGACCGCGGTGCCCAGGATGAGTTTCAGCGCTTCCAGTTTTTCTTTCGCGCCCACGGCCAGCACAATGTCGTCTTTGTGCAGAAAAGTCGAAGGCATGGCGATTTCAACCGCTCCCTGGTGCAGCACGCGGGAGATCACCAGCTTGCCTTCGGAAAGCAGGGGAACTTCGCAGACTTCCAGGCCTTCGAAATTCGGGTTGGTGATTTTGATGCTCATGGTTTCAACGCCGGCTTTTGCAGCGGCGTGACGCGCCAGGTAATCCTGCGCTTCCTGCTGGGGATCAATCCTGAAAATGCGGCGGATCAGGACCATGCTCAGAATGATTCCCATGATGCCGAACGGATAACAGACCGCGTAGCCCAGGCCGGGAAGTTTAAGCGTGTCGCTGTCGATATTGGACACGGTCTGCAGCGCCTGCTGGGCCGCGGCCAGGCTGGGCGTGTTGGTGGTGGCGCCTGAAAGCATGCCCGCGATCACGGGAAAGGGAATGGGGGTAAATTTTGCCAGAAGCACGGCAATGGCCGCGCCGCCCAGAGCAATCAGAGAGGCCAGGATGTTCAGCCTCAGGCCGTCGCGCTTCATGGAAGAAAAAAACGCGGGGCCTACTTGCATGCCCAGGGTATAGACGAAAAGGATCAGGCCGAACTCGCGCGCGAACTCCAGGATCCTTTCATCAGCATGCACTTTGAAGTGGCCGAAAAGAAGTCCGGAAAACAGGACGCCCGCGACACCCAGCTGGACCCCGGCAAAGCGCATATTGCCAAAGGCAAGGCCCAGCACAATGACCATTGCGAGTACCAGAACGGTCAGGGCCGCGGGCGCGGTCGGAATCAGTGTGTGCAGAAAGTCCATAAAGCTCTCCAGGTTGTCAGCAGCTGATTTTGAGCGAAGTTCCCAGAATGTTCAAGTCTTTCCATTTTGCCTGGGAGTTTTTCATGGGTTCCCTCATGTAGTAAAGGGAACCGCTCAGATTTTTCCAGAGGCGGAATTTCAGGCCCGCGATCAGCCTGATTTCCGTCAGGCCGTTGCGGGTGGTTTCCAGAAACAGCTCTCCGGATGTATAGGGCTGCAGTTCAAAGCGGGTGACTTTCCAAGGCGCGGTCACGGCCAGCTGGGGCCGGTAGCGCACCGTGTCTTCGGCGCTTTCCTTGAAGCGGAATTCCAGCATATGGCGGTTCTCGAATTTGAAATCATGAAATTTTTCAGAAAGCGTGGCGTAGATGCGGGGCCGTTCTTCCCAGTACCATACGTCCTTGCGGCCCGATGTCCGCGTCTGGCGGACCTGAAGGTACTCCGCCCCCAGCGTCAAATATTTCGTCAGGCTTCTGCCCGCGCCGATATGCGTGTCGTAGTAATAAATGCCCATGTTCTCGCGGAAGCGCATGTCTTCGCCGGCACGGAAAGTCCAGTGATCCGTTTTGTGTTCAAGGTCTGTGAGCAGCCAGAAACCCATGTCTTCATCGTCAGCCGTTGAAGCCCACGCGCTGTGAAACAAAAAAAGACCGGCCGTCATCAGAACCAGCAATCTCAGAAGTTTAGGCATGGGGAGAATTATACGGAGAAGCGTCTCAGGAAGGAAGTGACGCAGGTCACAAGGCCTGCTTGTATTGGGAAACCGGGCCTTAAAATTAAAGAATCCGGGCTTTCCGGGCCGTTCTTTTGCCGTATAATGCCGGACATGAATAAACATTTTTTTGCTGCGGTTTCAGCCGCTTTTTTATGCCTTTTACCCCGTGAGCTTCCGGCCGCGGAACCTTTTTTTACGGACGCGCGCAAGTTTCAGCTGGCGGCGCGCGCGGAATTCGAAGAGCTCGGCCGGGATTTTTCCGGCGCGGCTTATGTTTCTGCTTCAGGCCGCTACCTGGTTCTGGACGACACATGCAAGATTTTTGAAATGAATATTGATGGCGGAGAAATCCGGCACCAGAGGACAGTCAGGCTGCGCGGGCTGGAAGACTGTGAAGACATCGCGGTCCTTGCGGACGGGCGCGTGGCCGTGACTGAGGAGCGGAAGGGGAACCTGGTATTTTTTAAACTTGGCTCCGAAACCGTGTCCGTGGACTGCTCCGCGGAATGTGAAGTTTTTCATCTGACGGACATCAAAGGATTCAGACGCAAGAATTCAGGGCTTGAGGCCCTGGCTTCCGACCGCGCGGGCGATGAGCTTTACGCGGGCAAGGAAGAGTTTCCCAGAAAAATTTTTCGCGTCACGATGGGCCGCGCGGGTTTAAAAAGTGAGACGCCCTGGGACGCGGAAGCGCTCCTGCCCGCAGGTTCCGACATCGCGGGAATGGAATATTTCGAAGGCTCTCTTTTTATTCTGGATGAACGCGGCAAGATGCTCCGGCAGGTAGACCCGGAAAACGGGAAGATTCTTTCTTCTTTCAGCCTGCCGCGCAGGCGCGGCCTTCACCGCTGCGAGGGGATTTCAATGACCCGTAAAGACAGAGGAATTGAAATGGTTATTACCGCGGAGAAAAACGAAGTGCTGGTTTACAGAAGCGGGAATTAGTGGACAACGCCGGCAAGTTTCGGCTCGCCTGAGCCGGACTGCCGGATGTGGAACTGCGCGGCGCTGGGCGCGGGTTTGCCGCCCTGGACCGCGGTCACATCCACGCGAAGATAGCCTTTGGAAGCCTGCAGGGCCTGGGAAAGGGGAATTTCAAGGCTGCTTCCGCCCGGCACCGTAATACCCGGCGCCACGCGCTTGCCCGAGGCATTCAGAAACTTCACGCGGTATTCAGAGCCCGTCATTCCGATTTCAGAGCCCAGATCCTTGAGCTTCAGGCTGGTGTTTTCAAGTTTTTCCACTTCAAGCGGAGAAACGCGGCTGAACGCGTAGCGGATGGTCTTCTCGCGCCGTCTTTCCAGAATTTCCAGCACGGATTTTTCGTAATCTTCATCCGCGTGGTCCGCGTGATCAAAAAGGGCCTTCACCTGCTCAGGCTTGAGGGCCAGAAGGATTTTTGCGGCCCAGTAATCATCGTCAGCCTTGCTGTACCGGATGGGAAGAAACTGCGTGGTTTCCTTCCATTTGCCGGGGGAGTAGGTCTCGGCTTCAAAGTTTCCGGTCCAGCTTTTGGAATCGACAGTGAGGTTTTCCCAGTTTTCGACGCGCAGGCCAAAGGCCGCGAATTTTTTCAGGGAGTCTTCCAGAGAAAAGAAATGCTCATAGCCGTCCCAGAGGCGGTCATGTTCAAGGCCATGGGCGCCGAAAGCTTCGCCGAAATCCAGAAGGTAGTGGACGGTGTGCCCCTGACCGGGCTCACCTTCATAAACATCCATGCTGTTGTCGCTGCGGAAGCCGGAGTTGTCAAGGTATGCGGAAAACATGCGCAGGCCGCGCAGGGTGCGGCGGTTCTCGTGCCTGATGGTGTCATTAGGGTCGTTCTTGCGTGTGCCTTTGGGGCTGATGGGGCCGAGGATTTTTCCCTGCAGGAACAGGCTGGCCACGGTGCGGTAGGTGCCGTCTTCATCCACGTGTGAAAAACTGTAAACTTCGTCCACTTCATCCTGGGTAATGCCTTCGCCCAGTTTGGCGTCTTCAGGTGAAAGATGAAAAATATAATCTTCCGGCACATTGTAGCCAAAAGCCCAGAACAAGCGGTTGACCACGTAGTTGACCGTGCTTTCAATGCCGCCGAATTCCGTGCGGTCAAACTTGATCAGGTATTTGATTCCGCGCGCGTCTTTCACAATAAAGCCGGGGCTGTTGCCCGCGGTCTTGGCCTTGGTGATGGTCAGCGGCTTCTGGGGAGGACCTTGTTTTTCAGGCCCTTTCACCAGTTCTTCATTGGAAATATTTTTGTAACCCAGGCGGGGAGTGAACCACGCTGAAGCAGGCACTTCGTCCATGGAGTTGACGTCCAGGCTGCGGGGCACGCGGCGCGTGTCCAGATAAGAGTCCACGGGATAACGCAGGGAGCCGCTGACAGCGTATTCAACGTATCTGAACTCACCGCCGGTTTTGTCCGGTACGGGCGAAGCCTGAGTGTCCGGGGCCTGGGTGACAGGCGCGGCGTCCTTGAAACGGTAGCCGTGGGCGCAGCCGCTTGAAACCAGCAGGATAAGAATAAGGGGAAGAATTCTTTTCATTTACCAGTCCTTCCGGGAATTGGTCCTGAGCGGATTGCCGATGGTGATCGTGGTCTGAAAACCTTCAGAGCCGATGGCCATTTCAATCTTGCCCAGCTGGTGTTTGAAATAATGAAGGTCCACGCCGATGCCCGTGGCCCAGAGCCCGTCATGCCAGGCAATGGAACCTACGCGAGGGCCTACGAAAAGAGTGTCCACGAAAATATGGCCGGCCAGCATGTGGGAAATCGGCCACTGGTATTCAATGCTGGGCACAAGAGAAATTCTTTCGCTGCGGATAATGTCGCGGCTTGAGACTCCGCGGAAGGTGTGCTGGCGCGGGTATTCGGAAAAGGGAATGGCTTCGTCATTCAGGCTTTCGACCAGGTCCGCGGTCAGGCGCGGCACGATCAAACGGTCTTTGCGGATAGTCGGAATAAATCCTGCCGCGTCAAAGCCTGTGCGGAAAAGGTTCGCGTTGTGTTCGCCAAGGCCCGCGGAAATGCCGGAATAAACTTCAGAACGCAGGCCGGGGGAAAGGATCTGTTTTTCCTTGCGGGTGTCGGCCACGATCGAGATTTCATTGTAAAGCTGGCGCACGGGCGCGTCAAAGCCGGGGATCAGGGCGTGGTCGAAAACTTCCCGCACATCATTATTGCCGTGGCCGTGGTCTTCAAAACTGCGGCGCTGGTAATAACCCAGGTAAGTGGCGGTGAAAGGATTGGAAGCCGAAGAAAGGGAGCTGCTCCACTGGATTTTTTTGCGGGTCTCGGTGTAGATCCCGTAATCTTTCGCCCCGATGAAAGCGCTGCGCGAGTCATCATGCGGGTGTGAGCCAATACCGTAATAGCGTTTGTCGTCTTTTTTTTCCGCCAGGAACAGCATGGAGTTTTTCCAGGTCAGGCTGCCCAGGCTGCTTGTATAAGAAGGCTTGAAGCTGTAGGACCAGTAATTGGAATCATGCAGGGTGGCGCGTGCCAGGGCGCGGGCGCCGCCGTCTTTATAGTAAAGGCCGCCGCCGTAGTTGGCCCGGAAGCCGGAACCATAGGAAACGATCGGAAACCAAAGCAGTTTTTCGTCGTAGAAATAAAGGATGTCCTTGACCTTGCGGACAAAGTCCTTGTCGCTCAGTCTTGCGGCCGTGTAGCCCGCGCCGTAAAGCGTGCCGTTGATGATCTGGCGGGGAACATAAGTGACGGCGGAAAGCCCGCTGCCCAGAGGATCCAGCATGCGGGACTCTTCCTGCTCGGCTCCGCGCAGGGAAGTTTCCTTTTCATAAAAGGCATGGGCCGGCGCAAGGGCGCAAAGGCTTAAAAACAGAAACAGGAAAGGGGCGATTTTACGCATGAGTTTGCTTAATATAGGCAAAAACCGGGAAATATCAAGAGGAGTTTACATGAACCATACAGGGTTAAAACATGGCTTTTTATCCCTTGCAGCAAGCCAGTCTCCCTTGGTCTGGTCTCCGGGCGGTTTGAAATGCTCTTTTGACGGAATTTGACCCAGGCCTCATAATATTACCTATGAAAAAACCGCGTTTCAGCCCCCGGAGCCTTGGTATGGCCGCAGGGATTGCAGTTCTTGCCGCGGTTCTGGCTGTTTTTTTCTTCGGCCCGCACTTCGGGTATGTCCGCTATCAGTCCCCTGATTTCCTCACCTTCGCGGAACTCCGCAAATTGAATGAACCTCAGCCTGGCTATCGTCTTAAGAAAAAACTGGAAAAATTCTGGAAGACTCCATTGATCAGCAATGAGGCCTGGTTTGCGGGCGAAAGGCCGGTAAAGCAAAAAGACCCGAAGCTCGGGCCAGTCCTCCGCCTGGCCAGCTGGAACATTGAAAAGTCCATTAATATGAAAGAGGCGGTCACGGCCTTTACGGATGAAGCCGCGTTCAAAACGCTGATTGATGAGGGCGAGGCGGGCGAAGGTTCTGAGAAAAGAACCGAGATCCTGCGCCAGCGCGCGCGTCTGGCGGCCGCGGACATTATTTTTCTTCAGGAAATGGACATTGGCGTCAAACGCTCCGGCTATATCAATGCCGCGGAAGACCTGGCCAAAGCCATGCGCATGAATTACACCTATGCCGCGGAGCAGCTTGAAATTGACCCGGCCTATCTGGGTATGGAAAAAATTCTTCTGGAAGACGGCAAGGAAGACACCGAGGCCATGGAGCATTACGCGGGCGACCCCAAACTTTACAAAGGCGTTTTCGGCTGCGCGCTTCTGTCGCGTTACCCGATCAAGCATGTGGAAGTTTTTCAGCTTCAGAACCAGGCCTATGACTGGTTTAAAGGGGAGAAACCCTACCCGACTTTTCTTGAAAAAACACGGCGCTTTGGTGCCAAAACCGTTTTCCGGAACGAGATCACGCGTGAGATCAAGCGGGGCGGCAGGATTTTCTTCCGCGTGGACCTGGACGTACCCGGCCTGCCGCACAACACGCTGACGATCATCAACATTCATCTTGAAATTAAATGCAAACCCGAAGGCCGCGAGCGGCAGATGCAGGAAATCCTGTCGCATATCCAGAAGATCCGCAATCCCGTGATTGTGGCCGGGGACTTCAACTCCGCGCCTGAAGACCTCAGCCCGACTTCCGTGACGCGCGCGGCCGGCAATATCGCCAAAAGCCCGGAGACCTGGCTTTCAGTCGGCACGTCCGTGCTTTTGCCGCACGCGCTGCTCATCAACGCCACGCGCGTGACCACCAAGCTGACCAAGAATTTTCAGGACCCGCTGGCTTCCGACATCGCCGTGGTTTCGCCCAATCCGCTGAAACCGCTTTTTTCCATGATCCAGAATTTCCGTTTTTCTGACGGCGCTTCCTTTGACTTCCGCGGGGATGAAAAGCGTTCCATTAACGGCAAGGACAAGGCCCTGGCCAATTCCAACGAGCGTGATTTCAAGGGCTTCAAGACTTCCTTTAAGGTCCGGCGGCCCATCGGGCCTGTCATTGGCAAGCACCGGCTGGACTGGTTTTTCGTGAAGTCCGGCTATGTCAAGGATCCGTACAATCCAAACGCGCCGTACAAGCTGGCGCCGCATTTCGGGGAAACGCTTGAGGAAATGAACACGTCGCTCAAAGAACAGATCTCGGACCATCATCCCAACGTCCTGGACATTCCGCTGACGGAAGTCAAACTCTAGGCCCGCGCAGAGCTGAAAAATCCGCTTTGTTCTGCCTCTTGCCCCTCGGGCGCGGATAGTTCATAATACCCGGCGTCATCATCCTTTTAACCCCTAAGGGCAAATAAAATGGCTAAAAAGACCGCGAAAAATCCTTACCGCCTTGACCGCAATATTATTCCGCTTGTTTATGACATCACGCTTCAGCCCAATATCGAAAAATTTATTTTTACCGGGCATGAGTCCATCACATTCAAAGCAGAAAAAGCTTACTCTTCGATCACGCTCCACGCTTCTGAACTGAAAATCAAAAAAGCCTGGCTTTGCGGCGGCAAACTCAAAACCGGCCTCAACGCAAAAAAAATTACCTTCAACGAAAAACTCGAGACCGTGACCTTTGATTTCGGCCGCAGGATCCAGCCTGATGAAACCAAATGCCTTTGCATTGATTTTGAGGGCGTTCACAACGACAAGATGCACGGTTTTTACCGCACAGCCTATACCGTGAACGGCGAAAAACGCTGGGGTGTTGCCACGCAGTTTGAAGCCACGGACGCGCGCCGTGCTTTTCCGTGCTGGGATGAACCGGACTTCAAGGCCCGTTTCAAAATTTCCCTGATTGTTCCCAAAGAATTGACCGCGCTGTCCAACATGCCGGTTGAAAAGCAGGTGAAAAAGCCCGGCGGTCTGAAGCAGCTTGATTATGAACTCACGCCCATTATGTCCACTTACCTGGTGGCCGTGGTGGTCGCGGACCTCGAATATGTTGAAGGCAAAGACAAAAACGGAACGCTGGTGCGCGTTTACACCGTGCCCGGCAAAAAAGAGCAGGGCCGTTTTTCCCTGGATGTCGCCATCCACGCCCTGGAATATTTCGGCGAATGGTTCGGCGTGAAATACGCCCTGCCCAAATGCGACATGGTGTCTCTGCCTGATTTTGCGTCAGGCGCCATGGAAAACTGGGGCCTTGTGACTTACCGCGAAACCGCGCTGCTGGTGGACCCCAAAAATTCTTCAGCCGCGGCGCGTCAGCGCGTGGCTGAAGTTGTGGACCATGAGCTGGCCCATCAGTGGTTCGGCAACCTGGTGACCATGGAGTGGTGGACTGACCTTTGGCTGAATGAAGGCTTTGCTTCATATATGGGCCCCAAGGCCGTGCATGCGCAATTCCCCGAGTGGGATGTGTGGAATCAGTTCGTAAATTCCGAGGTGCTCTCGGCCTTGCACGATGATGCGCTCAAAAACAGCCATCCGATCGAGATCCCGGTCAAG
>CAZIQJ010000016.1:0-2407 GCA_964541285.1 uncultured bacterium
CTGCTTCCGCGCATTACCGCCAGTATCAGGATGAATCCGGCGCCCAGATCACACACGTGGTTTTTGCGAATGAATCCCGCGCGTCAGAAATTGAAACAACCGAGCTGTTTTTTGTGAACGGCGTTTATTACGGCTATGGAAACGCGCGCATTCCGGCCGGAACTCAAGGTGAACTTCAGCTGATGTTTCGCGCTTTCAGCAGCCTGCCGGAAACGGACCTTTCGGAAGTGCGCATTCCCGGCCTGACGCGCCGTATTTATCAGCAGCGCATGACAGACTTGCAGAAAGTCCTGCTTGCCGGAGGCGGCGTGCTGACTATCCAGGCTGACCAGTTTGACCAGAGCGCGGCCGCGCTTCCTTTTTACGCTGCCATGGGTTTTCAGACGGTCACGGAGCAGCGCCCCGCAATGGCGTCTTACCTGACCGAGCTTGCGACCGCGCGCAGGCAGGCCGATTTCAATGAAGAGCAGTTTCTGGAAAGCAAAAAAGCAGATCCTGGCTATGCCGCGCTTTTCAGGGCGCCGCTGTCTTTTCCGGTTTCCCGCCGTTCTGAAATGCGGCCGGTCAGGATTGGTTCTTCCCAGGCCCCTGTTACCAGCGTCAATCAGCTTCTCCAGATACTTTTAGACAGCGGCATGATGCAGCCGGAGAACATTATTGAAGGAAGAAAAATCCGGGGAGCCGTATTGGACCGGCCTCTCAACATTTATCTGCCGCAGGAAGTACCGGGAGTACCTTCCTCCATGGCAATGCTTACAGTACGTCAGGCTTTTCAGCGTCTGCAAAGACTTGCAGCGGCCGCGGCTGAAGGTGAAGCCGCTGTCACGGTTCTTCGGCGGGAAGATCCTTCCACAGCCGCGGCTTTCCGTTCTTCGATGGCAATCCTGTTCGCTCTCAAGGGTGAGGACGGCCTTGTCAGCAGGGAAGCGCTCAAGAACATGGTGAATAATTACGGAAGACTTTTCCAGAACCTGGTATTGCTGCCTGATGAAAATATTACAGTGAGAGTCGTGGGCCTTCTTGAGACCGGGCTGGTTTCACTTTCATTCCGGAATTCGGAAGGCGCGGAAGTCGGCACGGCCAGTATCCGCATTGAAGATGCGGATGGAAAACTTTCCCTTGAGCCCGGCTACAGCATTAATCCGGAGTATCAGGGCAAAGGCATTATCTCCCGCTATCTGCAGATCATCGGCGCGCGCGCGCCCGCGGGCAGTGTGCTGACGCAGGTGGTTTACAATCTGCCCAGCCTGATTGATCTGGCGAAATACCAGCGCGATTTCAGCGGAAGAGAGGTCCCTGCCAATATTCTGCGGATCCTCCAGACCTGGCAGGATGAAGTTGAAGACAAAAAAGTCACGGACGGTGTTTTTGTCACCGGCGGAAAATTCCTGAACCAGCCTTTTTACAGCGAAATGATTTCGGAAGGGGATGATGAACTGACGCCCGCGCGCGCCGCCCAGAAGGAACTTCTGGAATACCTTTCCGAATCTTTCCTGTCGGATCCACGGTCCATTCCTCCCGCGGATTATCTGAGTACCAAGGTCACCCTTGGAAGGCTTTCTTCGAATTTCAGCACCGGCCCCATTGAGATTTCCGCCAGTTCCGTTTTCTGGATCCGTCTGAAGCGCACGGCCTTGCCCGCTGGCGGAGAAATCCGCTCGGAAATGCGGGCGGTTAAAATGCCGCAGGTATTTCAGGCATATTCGGCTGGGACTCTTTCAAATCGCGGCCTGGAAGATCAGCTTGTCGCCACGCCTGTTGAAACTCTGGATTCCATTGCGAGTTACGCGGACTGGAAAACACTTCTCGGAAACGAGAGTGCCGGGATTTTTAACAGTCTTTTCATTCTTGCCCTCAACGGCGTGATTTACAAGATCCTTAAAAAACTCAAGAATGATCCCGCTGCCGGGGCTGAAATCAGGCAGAAAGCTTTGGCTGCCGTGGCTTCCCTCCGGACCTATGCCGCCGAAATGAAGTTTGAGAATGAACGGCAGCAGCTCGAAGCAACGGACAGGTTTGCCCGGCATCAGGAAAAAACCCGCGAAGAAATGATGACGGAGCTTAAACTTCCGCTCCTGGATTTGATTCCTCCCGCGATGGCTGAAGCATTCAAGGAAATGAACGGGGGCAGGGACCTGCGCCTGGTTGAAGTGCGCGCAGGCAATGATCAGGACGGTCTTAATGCCGCGTGGGATGCGGCTGATGAGCTGAACGCACAGCTGCAAGGCATTCCGGCTGAGGACATGACCGTGGCCGCTGTCAGCCAGTACAGGGGCGGCGCGGAACGTACGCGGATTTACTACACTCTGGTGATCGACAAGGCAAAAGCCATCAAGGCCAATATTTTTAAACTGAGCGGTTTGAATATCAAGCTTCAGGAATATGAGTTTGTTCTGGTTTTGTCTGT
>CAZIQJ010000016.1:2417-15285 GCA_964541285.1 uncultured bacterium
CGACCCTGCAATAAACCATATTCACCTTCACGATATTTCCATCGGCAAACCGGCCCGGCGGGAAGGCGACACGGCGACTCAGGACCTGCTGGCTGGCAAAAAGCTGGTTTCGGCATTTTTTGAGCGGTTCGCGAGCCAGCTTCAATCAAATTATTCAGGCATGATTGTTTCTACGGTCGCGGTTGAGAAAACACTCAACAAGTTCCGGGGAGCGGAAGAGCAGGCGTTTGAGGCGGTCCCGTATTTCATGCAGAAACATTTTGACGGGCATCCTGCCGACATTGATGAGCTTAACGCGGTCCTGGGCGCCGCGAATGTGGACATTCCTGACCTCGGGTCCGTCATAGTCGGGAAAGTCCGCTCTGAAATGCGGGCGGCGCCGAACCTGGCGAACCTCAAGCTTCACGGCTCGGTTCCCGGAGCATTTGAGCTGATTGATTCGTCGACCGGAAAAATCTGGTACGTGAAAATGGCCCCGCCTCAGGATGAAATGCTGAGGAGCCGCGTGGCTAGGGCCGCGGGCGCCAATGTCCCGAATATTTTTTCTCTGCCTGCTGACCGGGCGCTCGCGCTTGAATTTGAGGATGGAAAGAAAAGCGGCGCGCTGGAATACGGCTGGCAAAATTTCCTTGAAGACCTGGAGGACGAGGGCTGGACAGCTCTTTCACTTTCGGAAAACTTCAGGCAGATTGACCCGGCCGAGTTGACTGCAACTTCCGGAGCTGAAGAGCTGCTGGCTTTTTACGGGCTGGTCTATGCCACTGACGCCGACCTGGGACACAATATCGAAAAACACGAAGGCCGCTATTATGCTTTTGATTTTGACTCTTCCGGAGGATTCATCGGCCTGGAGCAGAGAGACATTCTGCCTGTAAAGTTCGTGCTGGATTCCATGGGCTCTCTGGACCTGGAACGGCTGGACCGGGCGGTCCGCCGGCTGGAAGCACTTTCCCGGGATGAGATTTACACAATGGCCCTTGATTCCAGTTTTGACACAGCAGCAGCCCTTGACCAGGCAGCCAGGTTTGAAGAGGCTCAGCGGGTCCTGCGTCAGTCCATCGCCAAGGGGCTTCTTGAAGTGTTCAATATGAAGCAAGTCATTCTGGCTCCCGAGTTTGATCTTGGACTTAATCTGAGCAGCAAGCCCGCACATGTTCTTTCAAGGCCGCTGTTCTGGGCCCAGAAAGACCCCGAATCTGCGGCCAAGGCCGCTGCGGCTGTTTTGAATGACGCCATTGCTGACATGGTAGGGACTGAAAATGTCACACTTTTCAAACAGATACTGGAAATGCCGTCTGCGGAACTGACGGAATGGGCGCTTCAGAACAATCCTTACCTCGCGACGACTCTGTTGATATTTAAGAAAAATGTGGAAGGTATAGAGCCTCCAAGTCTGAATCTTCCGCCGCAGGTCGAGGCAATTTATGAGCAATTTAAAGCGGACAGGGGTTCCATGATGGCCGCGCTGGAACGTCAGATACAGGTTCTGCGCGGTCTCGATGAAAAAGAAAGCGCAGTTTATAAAAAGACCGCCGCTATTGCCTCGGGCCTGACGGCAGGAGGGGGCTTGTCCCGCCGCTCTGAAATGCGCGCGGTTTCCTCAAATGATTTATCGGGCATTGCGGACACGGCCCAGCTTTTTGCCCGCTTCGAACAGCTCTGGAATGCCGGAGAAGTCAATATCCGCATGGATGAGGCGCAGGCGGTTTCTCTTGTGAAATTTGCGATTGAAAAAGGAGACGCGCGAGGCCTGACGCAGCTTTTGAAATATTTTTCGGCCACGTCCCTGCTGCAGACGCCGGATGGAAAAAATGAGCGCGTCATGCTCAAGGCCCTGGTCATGACAGCCAACAGCCCGCTGGCCTCCGCTGTGGATATCGGGCCGTTTTATAAACAGTTCGTCCTCCGTACGGGGCCCTTGCTTGAACTTCCGCACCGCGAGCTTAAAGACAACATTCCCGTTCTGAACGCTTTTTCAGGTTTTTCAGACGCGGAAATAGAAAATTTTTTAAGGGCGGTTGAAAAATCCGGCGCTCTGGACGGAAGCGTCATGGTCCGGTTGATGCTTTCTCCGGAACCGTTAAAAAGCGAAAGGTTCTTCACGCAGCTCCTCGATTCCACCCTGAAAATTTCCAGGGAAAGTTTTCTGAAGGTCCTCAGAGGTATGGATGTTTATCCCTTCTTTTACAGGAATGACCTGCGTGACGGCAATCTTGAACAGGTGAGGGGCTGGGCAAAGGCGCGCCGGGAAGAACTCAAGGCCATGCTTTCCGACACTGCGGTTTCTGAAGCGGACAAGAGCCGCGTGCTGGAACTTTTGCAGGAAGACCGGGAAGTGCTGACCGGGCTGATTGAGAATGCTGCCGCTCCGCTGGCCTTGAGGCTTGAGGCCCTGGCCTACGCAGGGGATGTGAATGAAGGAAATGGATGGGACGGAGCCCAGTCGTTTACGGACGCGCAGGTCACGGCCTGGGCGTCTCTCCTGAAACCTGAAATCGACAGTTTTATTGACAAGATCCTCAAGGAACAGGGCGGCAAAAAATTTGGAGAAATCGCGGCGGATCCGGCCGAGATGCGGTATGAAGTTAAAAAATACACGCTGGCCTGGGTCATGAAACTTTATTTTGAGCTTCCCTTGCCCGGCTATCAGGTCAGCGCTTTCCGTCATGTCCTGAGAGACGCCAATATTTCCAATCACATCCAGAATGAAAACCGGGAAAATGCTTTCTCTGACTTTACGCTGACCGAGGGGCTTGTGAAGCAGCGCACGGTTGAGCAGGTGCTTATGGTCATTGCCCATGAGTACGGGCATGTGGTCATTGAAAAAGCTCTGGGTATTTCCAGTTTCTTTGGGGAATCCTATCTGGACGCGGGCCGCGCCTTTCATGAATTTCTGGCAGACCAGTTCGCGGACGCGGCCGAAAAGAAAATCATGGGCAAGGGAGGGTACTTCCGGCTGTTGATCCGTTCCCTCAACTCCTCGGATTATGAACGCGGCACGCGCATCGCTGACGAAACTTCTCCTCTTGAGCCTCACCGGCTTGCCCGCGCGGCTTTTGACTCTTTTGCCGGAACATTCAGAGGAATTGCCCTGGATTCCTACAAACTTCTGGTTGCGCAGTTTGGAATCCTTCAGGGGCGGCGCGCTCAGGGCACGCTTGAGCCGGAGTTGACCGCATTGAGCAGCCGTGAGTGGGGTGCCGCAAGCCCTGCGGAAAATCTCAGGATCACGGCGCAGAAGCGCACGGAATATCTGACCCGTCTGGCGCAGAATGCGCTCTACTCCCTGCGTTCTGAAATGCGCATGTCTCCCGATAACATGACGCTTGACCAGAAACTTTCCCGGCTGGCCAGTCTTGATTTTTCAGCGGATTTCTTTCCGGACGACAATGTCCTGAGTGAGATGGCGGCACTTGAAGCCAATCTGAACCTTCCTCTTGTGGCGCGCGTTCCGGGGCACAAAATCGAGATTGAAGGAAAAAGAGACAAACAAATCTATTCTTTCGTGATTACGAGGTCTTTCAACCCCGCGAAGGGCGAGGTCGAAGTCCGTCTCGACGGCGGCCTTTACTTTATCCGCCTGACTTACCGCATCCGCAACCGCGATCTGCATATTAACAAGGTTGAGATGCCGGAAGGTCAGAACCTTTATTCCGTGCTCATGGGAGAGATCCTGACGGGCATGGTGGAAAACAATCAGCTGGAATATATTTCCGCCGAAGTCCAGGAAGAAGTTACCACCCGTGTTATTCGCGGCAAGGGGGCAAAGAAAAGAAACGGCGAGCCTTTGGCAATGCCGGACAATTATTTCGCGGGCAACAACACGCCGGATGTTCGTCTTGCGCAGACGCCTTTAGCCGCGGTCATTCCCGCGAATTTTGGACATTATCTCTTTTTGGGAGGCAACGGAACTCCTTCGCTGACAAGTTTTCCGCTTTCAAAAAGAGAAGAAATCGCCATGTCGCGCGCCCGGCGTCTTGCCGCGGCCCCGAACTGGTACGAGCAGGATACGCTGGACCGCAGGGAGCTTCAGTCCGTGGTCAAGGAACTGCGCAAAATTGCTTCTGAAACATCCAACGAATCACGGCGTCTGATGTTTGATCTCCAGGCCCAGTATCTGGAACTGAAATCCCGCCGCTCCGAGATGCGGACTGAAAATCCGGAAGGAGACCCGGGTTTGAGTGAAAGCATGCGCACCTATCTTAAAGCTGACCGTTCAGATTTGAACCGTATGCAGCAGCAGGATATCAGGGGAAATGCCAGATTCCGCTATCATCGATTTGGCCGTTACGGAGATTACATGACCCCGGATTCAGTTGCGGTTGTGACCCGCACGACGGAAAAGGGTCAGGAAACAATTTACCATACGCCGGAAGCTGGTTCTCTTTCGATTGAAAACCTGCAGGAAGGCGAAAGAGGCGCCACGGACAATATTATTACCTGTGTCGGCGTCGCTTCCCTCATCGAAACGCCGGATGGAAGAACTCTTTATGGTTTGCATCATCTCCAGAGCGGACGGGTCAAGGGGTATGACTCTTTTGAGCGGGACACGGAAGCGCTTCTGAGTGCGCTGAAGACAGGTCCGAAAATCGGCCGCATGAAACTTGTTTTTTACTACTCGGATTATAACCGGGAGTATCAGGATGAAATCTCTTTTGAAAAAGATCTTGAGGATTTCAAGGTACAGCTGCTTGAGGCTGCCCGCCAGAATAATCAGGAAGCGGAAGTTTATGCCGCGGAAGTAACGGATGCCGGCAGGAAACGGGTCGCGACAGCCATGATGATTTCAACAAAAGGTGTTTTTATTGAGCGTGGCTACCGGGGGGAGGCTCCTGAAAACCAGGAAGAAATTCCCTTGACCTGGGAAGGGGTCAATCAACCCCTTCGCTCAGCCGCCCGTTCAGAGATGCGTGTGGCCACGCTGGATGAATCGACCGGCATGAGGCGGACTGTGTTCAGACGGCTGGATCTTGACGGTGAAGCGGAAGCCATGATGCTGTATCCGCCGGCGCTGCTTCACTCGCGGGAATTGGAAAGTAAACTGGACGCCTACGACCGGGAACATTTTGAGTTTGTGGAGCCGCAGGGGGGCCGTCAGGGATACTGGCGGCATAAGGATTTTGGCAAGCAAGAGTCGGATGATTTCCCCGAGCTGATTCTCGGAACCTGGACGGACATCAAGACGGTTAATCCCCGCAACCGCCAGAAGATGAGGCAGCATGTGGTGACGCGCTACCGCAGGCCCGACGGCGGGACTCTCAGCAGCTACTCGTTTGATAATCATGGGTTCACCCCGATTTACCTGCGGGAGGCGATTGACCGCGGGGAGCTGCCTCCTTCAAATAATATTCAGATTTTCGCGGATGACCACGCGGACAATGTGGCCGCGGAAGAGCCTGAGCTGGCTGAGCAGGCTTCCTTGAAAGACCTGATACGGCTTTACCGCGAAGAACAGCTTGTGCTGAACAATTTCAATTCTTTCCTCTCTGTGTCCGGTGTTCTGGCCCGCCAGGTGTGGGTTTATAACGGAGAAATTTCACATCCTACGGAACCCTGGAGAAAACCGGGCGGCGTTCAGCCCATGAAACCGCTTCAGGGCGGCGTCCCCATGACCGCCGTTGCCGCGGACGCTTATTTCCGGCAGGAAGACCGTCCGAAGAACGTGTCGTCAGGGGTTATTTTGAATATTGACACAGATGTCACCGGCGGTTCTGAAAAAGATTTTGCCTCTGAGGAAGCTCCGGTGGAAGACGCGCTGTCTTTTTTTGCGGACTTTATGATCCGTATGTCCCGCGAAGACGGTGTTCTGCCTTCAACGCTTCATATCAACACGACGGAATCCGCGTTTGGTGATTACGGGGATGTGGAGTACGTGCGTTACATCGCGCGTATCGCGCCTCTTGTTTTTCTCAGCAGGCAGAAGCAGGCGGGTGAAGCGGGTGTCCGTGATGTTTATTCCCAGGTCAGCAAGGCCGCTGAACAGCATTTGCGCATGTTGAAGCTTTCCACCGAGCGCCGTTCAGAAATGAGGGATGGAGAGAAGGAGACGCGGATCCAGCCGCTGGATGAAACCACGAAGGCCCGGCTTGACGAAGCTCGGGTTCTGGCCGTGAAGATCCAGGAAGCGGAACTTTCTCCCCGCAGAATGCGGCTGCTGGCAGAAGATTTTTACAAGACGCATAAAGGGCAGGATGTTTCGGGACTTCTTGATTATGTGCGGCTGACGCTCAAGGAAGACCCGGCATGGAAAAAATTCAACGCGATCTATCAGAATGAGGCTCCTCGCGAAGCTGTTTTGCGCAAACTTCAGACCAAAGCTGAAATCAGTCAGGGCGGTGAACTGGGCAGGCGGATTCAGGATTATGTCCTTTCTATCAATGGGCGCATGCAGGAAATTTACCAGCAGACTTTTCCCAATCATGGCTTTCCGGTCTGCGCCATCACGGCAGACGTGGGAGCCCGTCTGATCAAGGACCATTTCGGCGATGAAGTCAATGTCGAGATGTACACCGGAGAATACATTTACAAGGACGAGAACGCGGTGTGGCATCAATGGGCGATTGTGACCGACAAAAACGGCGTGCGCTACTACGTCAGTTTTTCAGACGGCCAGTTTCTGGACATGCCCGAAGGCATGGAACGCCCGGTAGGAAGGCTGATCAAGCGTGCGAACAGCTGGCTTCCGGTCATGGAACAGTTTTCAACGGAAGAATACAAGGACTGGTATGTGGGCAAGAGCGGGCCGGTTTCAGACCTTCAGCCCACGGCCCAGTTTGCTTCCTTTATAGAACTGCCCGCAGGCCCTCTTGAGGAAGTCCTTTTGGCCGAACTTGGCATGAAGACTGAACAAAAAGTCACTGGTGAAGACAAAACTCCCCAGTTCGCGACCTGGCTTGCGGGCGCTTCCACGGTATTTCCTCAGCTTCAGGCCCGTTCTGAAATGCGGACTCCTGCGGCGGATGATCCCCGGACGCTGGTTTTTAATTTGAATCAGAAAGCCTCTGCTATGCGGCAAAACGCGGACGGGCAGGCGGATGAACGGGCGAAAGAAATTACGGAAATTCTCAAGCAGATGGTCACGAACTGGCAGCAGATTGCCGTGGAATCTGGAAACTGGAGCGCCCGGGACCTGGCGGTTTTTCAGGAGAACCTGACGCAGTTTTTGATGAGCGCCGGATACCTCGGTTCTGAGGAGTCCGAAGCCGCGCTGCTGGAAGCCGTGGAGAGTTACCACGGCCTGTTTATCGCCCTTTGGAGGCGGCAGAAAATCTGGCCGGTCAAAGGCAGTCCTGAAAAGGTGAATATTACGTCGGACGCGGTGGCTGAAATGACCCAGCCTGTGCGTTCGATGTTTGCGGCGCGTATCGAAGAAATTCTTTCAGGCCTCAACCGGACACGGAGCGCTGAAAATGCCCAGGCCTATCTTCTGTTTATTTTGAAAAAGAGTTCATTCTGGACGCCCGCTTTAAAGCAAAGAATTGCCAATGAACCGGATTTTGAGACCCGTCTGTCCGCGCTCCTGAAAAAAGCGAGATGGGATTATGAGTACAACGTTTTGAGCTGGTCCCGGGAAGATTCTGTCGAGTTTCGGGATCTGATTCTGAAAACTTCGAGCGCATCTGCTTCTGCGTATGGAAGCGCAATCAGCTTCACCCGCAGTCTGGGCGTGCGGCTGGCTGTTTCCGCCGGCTCGATCCATGAAGGCCTGGATTCCGTGAATGAAAACATGGTCCGGTTTCATGAACAGAGCCATGCCCGGTATTCCATGCAGAGCCGTTCCACTACCTTTATAGGCGAACCGGCGGTTGTAATGGGAAGACGGGCCATGGACGAACTCAACGCCATGGTTTCTCCTTATCTGAATGCTTTTCAGGGGCGTATTGCCGCAGGCGGCAGCGCTGTTACGGAAGCTGAGTGGAAACAGGTGAGTGATTTCTACGCCCCTCTGCTGCAAAAATATGCCCGCACTTATTATAGAAAAAGCGGCAATCTGTCCGAGGAAGAAACAAATGCGCTGGCCGCGGAAGCAGACAAGGCTTTCAGGATTTTAGGCGTTCTTGTTACCCGGGTTTTCGCGGCAGATCCGGAAATTTTTAGAAATACTGAAACGCTGCTGGTGCGTCTGGCCAAAGCAGGGAAAGGCATTGCCGACTTTAACAAGGCATTTGAAGGACTTTTGAGCACGGATCCGGAAACTTTTGCACGAGGCGTTGAAGCGGTCCGAAAAGTTCTGGAGCTGGACCGCGAAACCAAAGAAACGGCCTATGAGTTGATGGAATCCCTTATGGCCCGCTCTGAAATGCGGACGAAATCAAAAGACGAAAAAGCGTTTGCCCGGATTGATGAGCAGAGAACGCTCCTGAATTTTTTGAGGACCGGTCTGGCCGCGAATAAACTCGGAATTACCGATGCAGACCTTTCAGCGAGCCTGGAGCTTTTGCTCAAGCGCCGGCCTTCTTCAAATGCCTCCTTTGGTTTTGACCGCGTAGAAGACAGCGACCGGCTTTTGATCCAGCAGGAGCTGGTTTCCGCGGACTTCAGGCAGATCATCAAAGAGCACGAAGACGCGGGCGGCCCCAGACAATTTGTGCTCTACAATGTCGGGCTTGGCCGCGCTCCGCTTGAAATGATCCGGATGATTACGCTCTTCTATGAAAACCTGCAGGCCGCCAACGCCCGCGGCTGGAAGGTACGCTTTATCGGCGTGAACGCGACTGCCCCTGAACTTGAAACCGCGCAAAAGATTTTTGCTTATGTCCAGAGCACTCTGGCGAATGCCAGAACCCTGACTGTGGAGCAGATCACCCGGGACTTGATTGATCAGGGCATTATGCTGAGTGAAGAGGACATGGAAGACAAGTACGGCCCGAAATCCCGCGGTCAATGGCCGGATGAATATGATGTACTGCCGCAGGAGCTGGCCGCTCTTTTAAAAGTCCTGACCCAGTTCAGTGCGAAAACCGGAAAACTCGATTTCAAAACAGCTTTCAGACAGGCCAACGCGCTGGATTTGTCGCAGACCCGGAATGTCCGCACTGAAGTTGAGTCGGAAATGGGAGAAAGCCTGCCAGCCAGCTATATCTCAGAACGGCATGTCAGCTTTTTGACCAGCGAAGCTGCCCGGACCCGGCAGGGAGCGGCGGGAAGCGGCTCAACGGAAGCTTTGCTTCGCGGGTTTTTGATCATGAACAGCAATCTTTCGGCCTGGGCCCAGGAGGGCACGCGTTACCTTCAGGAACCCCTTTCAGTTATAGGAAAAAAAGAAATGCTTTCGCCGTCGCCGCCTGCCTTGTTTCCAGGGGGGCAAAATATTGCCCTGACGGACCGTCTGCCGGAAATTTTTCCGGAGGTTTTTCCCCGTGATTCTGCCGCGAACACAGGCACCGGCCTTCAGGTGATCCGGGATCTTGAAGCTGTGAAAAAAGCGTCTTTCGCGGGATTTGTGAATTCGATTCTGGACTCAGACAGTACTTCGGGTCTTCGTTCTGAAATGCGCGTCATGGACCCGAAGACGCCGATGCTGCGCGTCCGGGACGATGTCAGGGTATTGAACCGGGATCTTGTGCGGTTTATGTCATTGGCTCGCTATTTCATGCGGCCGGGATATTTAAACCTGCTCCGGGCGGCCGCCACAAACGAAGAGTACGCGCAGATAATTTTGAGTCTTTACCGCACACAGCGGGACACGATCATGAGTTATCAAACGGCGATTGATTTTGATTCCCCGGCCACGATGGACGTTTTTACCAGCTTTTTAATGTCGGTGGATGCTTTAAAGAGTTTTCTCTCCACCCATTTGCCGGCCGACGAAGCCGCGGCATTTGCGGAAAACTTCAAGGCGTGGGAGGCTGGACAGGAAACGACCCGGCTGGCGTCTGACTATTTCTTCCATCCCCGCGGCATCAGCATGAGCGACCATGTTCTGGATTCAACGGATTATGCTGAAACAGTCAATTCGATTTCCCACGAAAGGTTTCATTGGGCGGATCTGGGTCCCATGGCGAGTGAAGACCGGATTCAGCGGGCGAAGGGGTATGCTGCCGTGCTTGGCGATCCGCGTATCAGCGAGCTGCTTTCCGCGATTTTTATAAAAGATCTGGGCTCCAGAATTTACAAACTTCAGCTCGAACACGATCTGGAGACGCGCGGAGAAATCGCGGCGAATACCGAAGACCTCCGATTTTTGACTGATGGCAGCAATATGCGTTTCTCATCGGAATTTCTGGCGCAGATTACTTATCCTTCGGGGAATGTAAAAGCGCACCCTTCCTATGAAGAGCTGAAGACGGCCATTCAGGACCTGGCTGGCCGCAATGCGGATGTGGCCGCCATGCTGACAGTCCGCGACAAGTCAAAAGCGCGCGGCTACGGGGAGGCTTTGAAGGATTTTGCCGCTTTAGGCAAGCTGCTTCCGGCCGCCAACGCCAGGGGCCTGGAGGATTATCTTGAATCCATTGGGGCCAAACGCTCTGAAATGCGCGGCGCAAAAAAGTGGCAGGGCATGATCGATTCAGGAGCGGCTGTGGAAGAAGTTCTGGCCGAAGCCTTTCTGGAGGAAAGGCCGGAAGCCATGGTCCGGTTTATGCTTGATAACCTGGGGGACCGCAAAGTAGACATGGCCCGCGTTCGCGACCTGCTTCTTGAGAAAAGCTTCGCGAGTACGGCTGAAAAAACCATGAGTGATTTCCTCAAGGCGTGGACCTTTGAAACCGAACGACGGGCTTTGTTTAAAAAGCAGCGGACGCGCCAGGAAATCGCAAGCAAGGCCGGGCGGGAGATCCAGGATTTTGTTTACAGTATTAACGGAAAGCTCCAGCAGGCGATGCGCGAAGCTTATCCTACCCACGGTTTCCCGGACTGCATGCTTTCATCCATCCTTGCGGAAGCTCTTTTGAAAAAACAGTTTGGAGACCGGGTGCAGGTGGAACGCCAGCACGGCAATTTCAAGTATGCGGACGCTAATACGGCCTACCATGAGTGGCTTATGGTGACGGCGGAGGACGGGAGCCGCTATTACCTCAGCTTCAGCGACGGCCAGTTTGAAAATCTTCCTGCCGGAATCGCCCGTCCTGAATACGAGCTCCTGTCAACCGGTGCGGGGGAATTTGCCATGGAATTGTACGCCACTCCGGCTTACATGGACTGGTATTTCGGCGAAAAAGGCGCGGCCTATGTGGCTTTTCTGCCGCTGGGCGAAGGTGACGCAAAAGAAAAGCTTGAAGCTGAGGCGGGCGCGCTTTACAGCCGCGCGGGAATTCCGGAATCGGAAAATCAGCGTTCAATTGCTCAGGTTTTCAAAGCGGCTCAGGCCTTTTTCCCCGGAGTCGCGCCCAAAGCCGGGCAGGAGAAACGTTCAGAAATGCGGGCGTTTTCCTATGATTACATCGGCGATAAAAACGCCAGCTTTGATTCCGAGAGCCTGCTGATCCAGGATGTGCTGGCCCGCCGGCCTGAAATTGAACAGGCCCTGTCTTCTATCTATGGCCGCCCTGTCTCGCTGGATAACCTCAAGAATACCCAAGTCGCTTATTCGGGTTTCGGCACCACTCGCACGGTCTACTATGTCAGGTTCAGCATGGAAAACGGCGAAACCTTCCAGCTTGCCCTTTCGATTTTCAGAAAGAGAGATGTCCGGGACAATGAAATTGCCCGCATCCGTTCCCTGGCTGAAGGAGACACGGCAAAAGGCGTGGACGGCGTTGAAAAGGTCGAGGACTTTCTTCCGCGCGGCGCCACCGCGGTGGACGCAGGCGAGCCGGTCCTGCTTTCGGAGTTCGGAGGCCTGAATCTGCGCAGCCTTTCCCGGGAGTTGAAAAAAGCCTTGAGCGGCAGCGCGAAAACGCTTCCGGCGGCGGAGTACGAGGACCTTCTGGCGCATCTTCTGCGCGCGGGTATTGTGACTGGCGATGAATTTGAAAGCCTTCGTCAAAACCAGGCGCAGTTTCAGGAGTTCATGGCGAAATCCGGCATGAACGAAGATGTCATCCAGCAGCTTGAGAAAGAAGCCGTCGCCCGCTATTTCTTTATTTATGCCAGGACCGGAAATGCCAGCCAGGATCCTCGCTGGGAAAATGTTCTGTTCCAGTATGACCGGACCGCTGCAAAATGGCAGATCAAAATGGCGGATTTTGAAGATTATAAAACTTCGCCTTCGCTGCGGGACGCGGTGGAGCAGTTTGATATTTTTAAACCCAGAGGCACGGGCATGAGGATCCCGCGGGGCGACGGCACTTTCATGGTTTTGGGTTTCATGGCGGGCGTGCGCGACTGGAGCTGGTCGGAACCCCAGGCCGCGGCGGACAAGGCCGGATTTTTTGAAGGCGTGCAGGCGGGCCTGGGTGAGCAGGGTCTGAAAATGCTTCAAGACCTTCTTCGGACCGGCTCCGCCGGAGCGGACTATTATGGCGCCCTGTATGTCTTTCTTGAGCGTGCGGGCAAACTTCCTTTCGATCAGACCTCCGGACTTTTCTATGCTGTAAAACGGGAAGACAAACGTTCTGAAATGCGGACCACGGTTCCTTATGAGGTCACGGTAGAAATTGAAAATATCGCGCATGGACTTGAACAGCGCGGAAAATTCGGCATGATCACGGCGGCCCGTGAATGGCTGCGCGGCGGTGAATCGGATGTCCGCGCGGAGCGGGTGCGTGAACTGAAAGGTATTTACCTCGCGGCCATACGCACCAATACGGCGGCGGTCATTGAGACGATTGAGCCGGCCTTGCTTAAAATTCTTGATCTTGAGCGTCAGGGGCAGCTTCAGGACGCGGAGGCTCTGCAGGCACGCCGCACCGCGGAAATGACGGAGGCGCAGACAAGGCTCGAAGGCGCCATTCTGGCTTTTCAGCAGCTGGTCAGCACGCGCGGG
>CAZIQJ010000016.1:15295-20165 GCA_964541285.1 uncultured bacterium
TCGGTCACGCAGCAGAACTCGGCCATGGTCGAGGAACTCGCGGCCGCGGCCAGTGAATTGAAGCTTCGTTACAGTGATTTTGAATCCAGCCTTTCAGTAGTATTTAAAGGCGCAGCGGGTGAGACGCGGAAAAACGCGGAGCGTGAAAAAGCGGGCCCTCTCTGGGTCCAGACTTTCGGTGACGCGGTCCTGCGCATGATGGACCAGGGCGCGGTTTTTGAAAATACTTCACTGGCGGAGCTTGCGGTGGGTGACATCCTGACGGACCCCAGCACCGCAGGCACTTATTACCTGGTTACGGGCTTTATCGAGCGTGCTGACGGAAGCGGAGGAAGGTCAAAAGCCGTCATCATCCGCGCACTGTGGAAAAGCGAAAAAGAACTGGGAGGCCTGAAGCTGCAGAACGAAGGCTGGCAGAAACTCGCGGTTCCTGCTGTTACTCGGTCCGAAATGCGGAATGCTTCGGAAACGGCCGGCAAGTGGTGGGCCGAAGAACGCAGCATGATCAAGGGGCGCAAGCGGGAAGGCGCGACCCTGAGAGTCCTTAACAGTCCCGAAAGTCTGAATGATTTTACTTTGATCGCCTCCAGCCCGCGCGGCGATAAAGCGGTGCTGGCCGTGAATCCGGCAGGCCTGCGTGTTGTGGTTTTTCTGAATGCTGATAATGAGGTTGTCGGCGCAGGGGTAACGCAGCGGCCTCAAGGTATCAGCGCGCCGACGGAAGAAACTTTTATGCAGGTTCCGCCTGAGGAATTACCCGCGGTTTTCCGGGATTTTGTGAAGGCGAACATCGTGGCGGATGGCAAAGGTGTTTCAGGACTCGCTTCGGGGGTCAAGGCCTCAGAGGGTGAACTCAAAATCGGGCTGCCTATGGTCAATCCGCTCAGAAATATTGAACAGTTCAAAGCCATGCTCGAGGCCAATCCTGTTCTTGCGCATGTTTTCGGGCTGGTGACACAGGAACAGCTTGGGCGCATGGGGCTGATGCTCCAGGTTTTCTACCGCGTTTTCGGAAACGATCAATGGGGCGCGGTCGCGAACCAGGCAGGGACCATTGGCGGCAATCTTGGCCTTCAGTTTGAAATGGGTGAGCGGGCCTACGGAGTTTCGCCGCTGCCGCAGGAAATTTTCCATAAATTGTTTGAGGCCATGGATACGGACAAGCGCCAGGCCCTGATTGATTATTTCAGCGGCCGGGCTGAATTGATTGCCAATATTGACGCGCTGGGCTACGCGGACAAGAGTGTTGAGACCAAGGTCAATGAAATCATCGGACATATTCTTGACGACGAAGCTGAAAAAGCGCTGGATCCTGAAGCCGCGCTTAGCGTGTATTCCGTGAAACCTGAAGACCTTGCGTTCCTGCGCGCTCAGGGGCTGCTTCCCGCGGAAGGTGTCGCTGTCACGGCGGGCGACAGGGCCGCGGCTACTGCGCTGGTTGAGGAACTTCTGGCCGCGGGCATCACCCAGGCGGACTTCAATGACTGGACGAACGCGAAGATGAAGGGACGCCGGGACCTTGAGGCCAGGATCGACGTGATTTATGAAAAATATAAGGGCAAAATTGAAACTTCCAAGAGTGTCGCAGATGCTTTTGCCGCCGCGGCGCGCCGATCCGAAATGCGTGTGTCTGACCGGCGCGATATCGGAACAGCCGGGGCGCAGGCCATATTTGGCCTGGGGTATTTTGGACCTGCGCCGCGTATCCTGGAAGATTCTCTGGGTGATTTCAAGGGCAAGACGGTTGCCGAATTCGGCGCTACGCTTGGATCAAGTGTGCTGATCAACTACATGCGGGAAAAGGGCGCGAATGCTGTGGGGGTGGGTTTTGAGGTGGACGGAATACCCGGAGCGCGTAAAGTGAATGAATTTAACGAATATTTAGACACTGTTCCTGAAGGCTCACTTGATGCCGCGGTTTCAAGAGCGTCTTTTTACCCTCAAAGTGCTGAGGCCTACGAAATTCAAATTCTGTCTCCGGCCGACAGGTCCATGATCAGAAAACGCGGCGCGGGCAAACTGCTCCGCGAACTTACCCAGGACGTCCGGTACCGCGAACGTTATCTGCCTCTCAGCCGCGCGCTCAAGCCCGGCGCCGTGTTCGTGCAGATGCTTTATTTATTTGAAGTTGATTTTGTTCCGTCCGCCGAGCTGCTTGCGTCCTACGGTTTTGATCTTGAGCGCCACGAAATCGTGACCGTTAAAGACCGCGCGGAAGAACAGCTCCAGCTTTGGGTCATGCGCAGGAACAACAACGATTTGGTAACAGCAAAACCCAGTGTCCAGTTCCTCGATGCGAGAAGAGGAGAAACGGTGGTCATGACTCTGGATAACCTGGTGGATTATCTCAATAAAAACCCCAGCCTTGTTTTCTCAAAACAGGGCGGTTCATGGGTCGCGGCTGAAGGCGTGACTCCCGAGCCTGGTCCCGTGCTGAATAACCCGGACCCTGAAGAGACAGCCGCGACCAATGCGCTTCTTTCCGACGACTTCAAGTTTCAGCTGAAAGTCAGCATGCTGCTTTACTCCATCGGCATGGAGAGCGCGGATGCCTCCAGGTCTCTTGAGCAAATCCGTGAATGGGTAGTTTCAAGGCGGGCTGATATAGAGAAGGCTTTGGCCGCGCTCAAGGAAGAGGGCATTGTTTCTGAGGACCTGATCGAAATACTGGACCGGGAACTGAAGCGTTCCGAAATGCGCGCGGGCACGAGCACGAAACAGCGTCTGGAGGATTTTTTCTGGAACGGAAAACGCAAACTTTCAAAAGAGCCGTTCGGGCCTCTTAAACAGATGAATGGAGCGGAACTGGAAAGTTTTCTGGGCGAATGGGAAATCGACCCTATGTTTGAAAAATACCTTACCGGTGCATGGATGGCGGCCGCATTCAAGGGCGGTTCCGGTTATTTGCTGATCAACGACATCTATGAAGCCGGTGTCGGCGCGACGAGCAGGGGAATTTCAGGCCTGGCGGAAATCCTGGGGTCTGAAGCCGCGAAAGAGTTCTTTTCTTCCAAAAACGCCCAGAACGCGCGGATTTTTGTCGCGGGGGCTGCCAAGTACGACGTTGCGGGGCTCCGGAACCTGCTGGAACGCATGGGCGGTCTGGACGTTTTCAGGGCCTGGGCTGCTTCGAACCCCAAACGCGTTGAGGCGCTGCTGAACGCTTATGCGGACGTCCGGAGTTTCGGGCCGCTTGGACCGGACCTTGACGCGCTTGAAGCCAGTCCGTATTTCGGCAAAGCCAGGATCCAGCAGCTGTTTCAAAAGAACCCGGTTGCCTTCCTGCGGAGCATTATGAACATGAAAACAAACCGCCGGCAATTCAGCGATCTTTTTGCCGGACTGGACAAGCTGCCCGCGGAGTTGAATCTTCAGGCCGTCCTTGAACTGGCCTGGGTTTCGAACCCGATTGATGCGGATGATGCCGCGGCCCTGTCCGACCTTGTGCCTGCCCTGCGGCCCGGTTATTACAATGGATACGCGCCCGATGCTTTGAAGCCCATTGAGTCCGGGGTGAAAAAAAGCAGGCTCCTGCTCAATTCGTTTTTGAGCGCAGACAACGCGCAGGTCCAGGCCGCGGTGAAAAGCAGCGCGGCTTCCGCCCGGGCCTATCTTGGCCGGAACCAGGCCCTGAGCGGCGAAAGAAGCTGGCTTGTCGCCAGCCTTTTCAGCCATCTGGTCCTGATGATGGACGGTCTTTCATGGAAAATTGACGGACGAGCGGCCTCTGCGATCGCGATGCGCATTGTTTTCCGTTCGAAATGGGACTCGGGATTTTTCCAGAACCCCATGGGAACGGCCGAAGCCGTGGGACTTTCTTTTTCCAACGCGTACTTTGCTCCGAAATCGAAAATCTATTTCGACTATGTCGCGGCCCATGAGCTGGGCCACCTGTTCGGCGATACGCTGATTCCGGCCAATGAAGGAGAGCCCGGCATCAAGGCGCTGCAAGAGCTGGGCGCGGACCTTGCCGCGCTTGCTTATATTCAGAAGCGTTACGGCGCGGAAGCTTTTGAGAAGGGAATCGCGGAACTCGATGAACTCTGGGCATTGATGCAGAAAGCGCCTAAAAAAGAACCGCACCGCTGGAACTGGACCAAACTGCGGCCTCACTGGGAAGCCAGAAAAGAAAATCCCGTGGACTGGGACGCGGTGTTTACGGCCTACATGCAGAAGCTTTCGGAGATAGCGCCGTCGCTCAATCCCAAAAAGTTTGATTTCGACGCGTTTGCCGAGTCCGTGCTGCCGAAACGCTCTGAAATGCGCACGGAGATCACAGCAGACAGTCCCAATTTTGGCGGGCAGATGAAAAGTCTCCTCAGCCGGATGGGGACCATGTTTACGCAGATTCCGGTCATCACCGAAGGCGGGATTGATGAAAACCTTGCGGTCAGAGTCCGGTTTTCATCCGCTCTTCCCGAGACTTCCGTTTCCGGAAGGTCCTCAGAGCTGAATTATCTTGGCGCTGTGGAAGCCATGCTGAGTGAGATGCTGATGAACGCGACTGAGGAGCTGCAGGAAGCGGGGAGCAGGGAAGCGATCCGGCTTGAAACCGGAATGGACGGAAATGTTCTGCGGATCAGCGTCCGGGATTCCGGGCGGGGTATTTCTGAGGAAATCATTCAGGGCAAGCTGAACCCTGAAGGTGTCAATACCCTTACAACCACCAAGACCAGCGAGCTGGGCCACGGCTTTGGTTTTGGCGCCATTCAGGAGCGGCTTGAAAGCATGGGCGGGCAGATGCGCATTGAGACAGCATTTAAAGGTCAGGATGGCTTTCTCAGGAAGTATGAAATTGATCCAGCCCGCAGGGATGGAGTGAAAGAAATTCCTGCGGCAGCTGATGACGTTGCCGGAACGCGTATCACTC
>CAZIQJ010000017.1:0-402 GCA_964541285.1 uncultured bacterium
CCAAGGGGCATGTCATCATCTTCCACAAAGAACAGCCTGTGGCCCAGGGCGAGGAAATTCAGTACAACTTCGACAGCAAATCAGGCCTTTTTCCGAATGGCAAGGGATTCACCGCTCCCTGGTTCCTTTCCGGGGAAGTCTCAGAACAGGTTTCCAAGGACGTCAAGGTTGTCCGCGGCGGCGGCGCAACGACCTGTAACCTGGAGCACCCTCACTATGAAATCCGCGGCAAAAGCGTCACGGTCCATGATGACGACAAGATGGTCATCAAAAGCGCCAAAATTTATGTTCTTGGCAAGCCGGTTTTCTGGCTTCCTTACCTGATTATTCCGCTTAATCAGGAAACTATTCCCATCACGGTCAGCGCGGGGTACAAGTCCCGTTTCGGCTACTATATAGAAA
>CAZIQJ010000017.1:412-15203 GCA_964541285.1 uncultured bacterium
CAAGCATGTCCGCGGAAAGGTCCATCTCGATTACCGCACCCGCCGCGGGTTCGGCGCAGGCCTTGACGTGGAATATGACTACGGCAAGTACGCGCAGGGCATTGTCAAAACCTACATCACCAAAGATAAGAAAGCGCCCGCCACATCCGCTTCAGCCAGCGCTGATGATTTCCATAATACCAGCGAGCGCACCAGAGGCCGGGCAACCTGGGTGCACAGGACCGATATTGATGACAACACCAACATGATCCTGCGCTATAACAAGATTGAAGACGAGTTTTTCCTCCAGGAGTTTTTCCAGAAAGAGTCCCGCGCTGAAATTGAACCCCAGTCTTTTGTGACCCTGACCAAGAACACGGAGCGGGCGGGGGCCCTGATCCACGTCGAAAAGCAGATGAACCGCTTTGAGTCTCCGGTTGAAAAGCTGCCTCAGATTCAGTTTGACTGGCGCGACCAGCGGATCCTGGACACACCGGTTTTCTACCAGAGCCAGATCCGTTATGACAACCTCCACAAGCTTTTTGGCCGCCGCCGTCCGGATGAAGAACATACCAACCGCTTTGACCAATATAATGAATGGACTCTTCCGATGAAGTGGAACGACATCAAGGTCACGCCTTTTGTCGCTCTTCGCGAAGACTATTTCACAAGAAACCTGGAGTCCACCTCCGACCGCTTCCGCGTAACGCTCACGGGCGGCGTGGATGTGCGCACGCAGTATTACAAAACCTACGACGCTCATTTTGACAAAGCGGGCATTGAACTGAACCAGATCCGCCACATCATTGAGCCGGTCGCCCAGTACCAGACCGACAAGCCCACCATGAATCCCGGCAGGCTTGGGCACTTTGACAGCATTGACCGCATTGATGATTCCGACCGCGTCACGCTTGGTATCGAAAACCGTTTCCAGACAAAACGTGTGGTCCAGGGCCGCGTGCGCCGCGTGGATTTCGTCAGCCTCAACACTTATCTTAATTATCAGCGCCTGCAGGATTCCACAGGCCTGACCAGCAATTTGACCAATTCCTTTGAAGGCCGCTCGGAAAGCTCCTACCTGAGCAATGAACTTCTCCTGAACCAGGAAGTTGTTCTGCGGCCCTATGAATGGCTGCAGTATGAAGTGCGTCTTGACCATTCCGTGCGCAGCGGCTCGCTCCGCTCCTTTAACCAGGAAATCATCACCAAGTTCCGCCGCCTTAAATTTCTTTTCGCGCACCGCTATCTGAATGAATTCGGAAACCTCAGCGGCGGCAACCAGTTTGGATTCGAAACCCGTTTCGTCATCAACCCGCTGTGGTCTGTCAGCGGCTTCGTGCGGTTTGACGCGGAGCGGGACGGAAGAAACGAGTATCAGGTGGCCGCCACCCGCGACCTCCACGACGTCCTGCTGGATTTCGGCTACAATGTCCGCTCTTCTGAAATCTCAAGCAGCAACAAGGAAATTTTCTTTGATTTCCGCCTCAAGGCCTTTCCCACGCTGAACCTCCGCACCGGCAGCCGGGCTGAGTTTTCCGAACCCCGTATCGGCCCCACAGTCGCGGGCGCGCAGAGCGGGGCCATTCCGGATTACACTTATTACGATAACGCCTAGCGCCCGGCAAGGACTCAACCCATGAAAATCGGAATCATTGGAGCTGGTTATGTAGGGCTTGTCACAGGAGCCTGTTTCGCGCATATGGGCCACGAGGTCCTCTGCGTGGACAATGATCTTAAAAAGATCGCCATGCTCAAAAAGTCAAAATCTCCGATTTACGAACCGGGCCTGGAAGAAATCCTTAAAGAGACCGTCAAAAAGAAGCGCTTGAGCTTTACTTCCAGCATCGACGACGCAGTCTCGGACTGCGAAGTTATTTTTATCTGCGTCAACACGCCGCCCAAAGAAAACGGCGAAGCGGACCTTTCCTACGTAGAAGCTGTTTCCCGCGACATTGCGAAGCGTCTGAAATCCTACCGTTTGATCGTTGAAAAAAGCACGGTCCCGGTCCAGACAGGGCAGTGGATTTACAAAACTCTCAAGAGCATTCAGCCCAAAAAGAGCCTTTACGACGTGGCCTCCAATCCGGAATTCCTGCGTGAAGGTTCGGCCGTACACGACATCCTGAATCCGGACCGCATTATCCTGGGCGTGGACAGCCCCAAAGCCGAAAAAATCCTGCGCAAACTCTACGAACCCTTCAAGGCCACGGTGCTGGTCACGGACCTGAAGAGTTCCGAACTTATCAAGCACGCCTCCAATTCTTTTCTGGCCACAAAAATCGCTTTTATCAACCAGGTCGCGCGCGTTTGCGATGCCGTGGGCGCGGACGTGGAAATGGTCTCGAAGGGAATGGGGCTGGACCCGCGCATTGGTCCCAGCTTTCTGAAAGCAAGTATTGGCTTCGGCGGCTTCTGTTTCCCAAAAGACCTCGCGGCCTTTCACCGCATGAGCGAGAAACTGGGTGCCCAGTTCCATCTCCTTCAGGAAGTCATCAACAGCAATGAAGCGCAAAAGAAATATTTCGTCCAGAAAGTTATCAATAATCTCTGGAACCTGAACAACAAGACGATCGCGGTGCTCGGTCTGGCTTTCAAAGCCAATACCGACGACATGCGCTATTCGCCGACCATCGATATTATTGAAATGCTTCAGGCGGAGGGCGCCAAAATCCAGGCTTATGACCCGGAGGCCATGGAACGCGCAAAACTTATTTTCAAAAACGTGAAATACGCGAAAGGCACCTACCAGGCGCTTGAAGGCGCGGACGCCCTCGCGATTCTGACTGAGTGGGATGAATTCAAGCAGCTTGACCTGAAGCGAGTCAAGAAGCTGCTGCGCAGCCCTGTCATCTTTGACGGCCGCAATCTTTACGATCCAAAAGAAATGAAAAAGCTGGGCTTCAAGTACTACTGCATCGGCAGGCCCGGCGCGGAGGGTGAAAAATGAAGGGGATTATTCTCGCAGGCGGCCTTGGTTCGCGGCTTTTCCCATTGACCAAAGTCACAAACAAGCATCTGCTTCCGGTTTACAACAAACCCATGATTTATTATCCGCTTGAGACCCTGGTCCGCGGCGGCATCAAGGACATCCTGCTTGTGACTGGCGGAAATTCCGCGGGAGATTTCCTGCGCATGCTCGGCAACGGCAAGGAATTCGGCCTCCGCAGCATGAAATACGCTTACCAGGAAGGTGAAGGCGGTATCGCGCACGCACTGGCCCTGGCTGAACATTTCGCGGACGGGGATAAAATCGCGGTGGTGCTGGGCGACAATATCATCGAAGACAATATCGCGCCTTACGTGGACAAATTCAAAAAGCAGGAATCCGGCGCGCGGCTGCTCCTGAAAAAGGTTCCGGACCCGCAGCGTTTCGGCGTGGCTGAAATGAAAAACGGGCGAATCAGCGGGATCATTGAAAAACCCAAAAATCCCAAGAGCGACCTCGCGGTCGTTGGTATTTACATGTACGACGCCTCCATTTTCAACATTATCAAGACTCTGAAGCCCTCCAGACGCGGAGAGCTGGAAATCACGGACGTCAATAACGCTTACCTGCGCCGCGGCGACCTTGAATATGACGTTCTCAAAGGCTTCTGGAGTGACGCGGGCACGTTTGAGTCGCTTTACCGCGCCAACTGCCTGATTCACAGCAAGCTCCAGCGCAAGGCCAAATAAATGAATACGCTTCTTGTTACCGGCGGCTGCGGCTTTATCGGTTCGCACTTTGTTAAGCATTTCCTCAAGGCCCACCCGGACTGGAAAATCATCAATCTGGACAAACTGACCTACTGCGGAAACCGCGAGAACACCCGCGCGCTGGAAGGCACTCCGCGCTACGAGTTTGTGCACGGTGATATCTGCGACCCGGGACTTGTGTTCTCGCTCTTCGAGCGCGTTCAGGCCGTGGCGCATTTTGCCGCCGAAACCCACGTGGACCGCTCTATTGACCGCCCCGAAGACTTTCTCATGACCAACATCATGGGCACCCGGAACCTCCTGGAGGCCGCGCGCAAAAACCCCATCAAACGCTTCATGCATGTTTCAACGGACGAAGTCTACGGATCCGTGGCGGAAGGCGACAGCACAGAAGAGTACCCCATGAAGCCAAACAGCCCTTATTCAGCGTCCAAGGCTTCCTCTGACCTTTTTGCCCGCGCGTACTGGAAAACCTACGGAGTGCCGGTCATCATCACCCGCAGCTCGAATAATTTCGGCCCCAACCAGTTTCCTGAGAAAGTCATTCCTCTTTTCATCACCAACCTTCTTGAAAACAAGAAGGTCCCGCTTTACGGAGACGGCAAAAACCGCCGCGACTGGATTTACGTTGAGGATAACTGCCGCGCCCTGGACCTGGTGTTTCAGCATGGAAAAGACGGGGAGATCTACAACGTTGGAATCGGACGGGACATTTCCAATAATGAATTGACGCATGCCATCCTGAAAGAAATGGGCAAGGGACCGGAGATGATCAATCCTGTCGCGGACCGGCCCGGGCATGACTTCCGCTACAGCCTGGACATTACAAAAATCAAAAAGCTTGGTTTCAAGCCGTCCTGGACTTTCGAAAGCGGCCTTCAGGAAACCATCCGCTGGTACCGCGATACGCCGGAATGGTGGAAGCCCCTCAAGAAGGACAAGTTTACCCTCAAGTCATGAAAATCCTGATCACCGGCGCGGGGGGAATGCTGGGGACTGATTTGAGCGCGGCGCTTGAAAAACATTTCGAAGTGTCCGGCGCCGGCCTTTCGCCGGCCGACCGCCGCCGCTACCACCAGCTCGACCTTTCCGTGCCCCAAAACGCAGAATCCGTCATTTCAAGAGAACGCCCTTCCATTATTTTTCACACCGCAGCCATGACTGATGTGGACGGCTGCGAAAACCGCCGGGATGAAGCGCTTAAAGCCAATGTGGAGATGACCCGCCATTTGACCGACTCTGCTAACCGGGCCGGAGCGCTCTTTATCTTTTTCAGCACCGACTATGTGTTTGACGGTAAAAAGAAGGGGGAATACACAGAAGAAGACAAGCCTGCCCCTGCAAGTTTTTATGGAGAAACCAAGTGGATGGCCGAAAAGTATATACAGCAAAACGCCCGGAAATACGCCATTCTGCGGATTTCCTGGCTCTATGGCTTGTGGGGGAAATCCTTCCCCAGGACCATTCTGGAGCGCGCCAGGACCCAGACCCGGTTCGACGTGGTGGACGACCAGATCGGCCGCCCTACGTATACGAAGGATTTGGCAGGGGCCTTGCGGGATGTCCTGGTTAAAGACCCGATGGCATTTGAAAAAAACGCGAATCAAATCTATCATTTATCCAACCAGGGATCAGCCTCCTGGGCGGCCTTCGCGGAATACCTTTTGAAAGAGGGCGGCTTTTCCACCGCGAAAGTCACGCCGATCACGTCCGATAGGCTGAACCGCGCGGCCAAAAGACCGGCCAACTCCCTGATGTCCCTCAGGAAAGCTGAAGAAAAACTGGGCATCAAAATGCGCCCATGGCAGGATGCGGCAAAAGATTTTATCGTAGAATTGAAAAACGAAAACAAGGTCCGGTAAGAATGAGTTCTTTCCAGGTTGTTGACAAAAAAATTTCAGCGCGCAAGGCTCGTATCGCGGTCATTGGGCTCGGTTACGTCGGCCTGCCGCTGGCGCACGCTTTCGCTGAAAAAGGTTTTCACGTCACCGGCATTGATATTGATGAACGGAAAATCAAGGCCATCCGCGCTTCGCGGTCTTACATATCCGACCTTTCATCCGCGGCTCTGGGCCGGGAAGTCCGCGCCGGAAGGCTTCACGCTTCCGCGGATTACCAGCCGCTCGCGCAAGCGGATGCGGTCATTGTCTGCGTGCCTACACCGCTCAACCGATTCAAGGATCCTGACATTTCTTTTATCGTTTCCGCCACAGACGCCATTGCCAAACGCCTTCACAAAGGCCAGCTGATCATTCTTGAAAGCACGACTTATCCGGGAACCACCGAAGAAGTCATTGTACCCAGCCTTGAAAAATCGGGCCTGAAAGCGGGCCGTGACTTTTTTATCTGCTTCTCGCCGGAGCGCATTGACCCGTCCAACGCAAAATTCAAGACGCAGAACATCCCCAAGGTCGTGGGCGGCGTGACCCAGGCCTGCACCGAGCTGGGGGCGAAACTGTACGGAAATATCACGCCGCAAGTGGTCAAGGTCAGCTCGCCGCGCGCCGCGGAAATGACCAAACTGCTTGAAAACACCTTCCGCATCGTGAATATCGGGATGATCAACGAACTTGCTCTGGCGGCCAAGAGCCTGAAAGTCAATATCTGGGAAGTCATTGACGCGGCCAAGACCAAACCTTTCGGTTTTATGCCGTTTTATCCCGGCCCCGGAGTGGGCGGGCACTGCATCGGCGTGGACCCTATTTACCTTTCCTGGAAAGCGCGCTCACTGGGCACGGAACTTAACTTTATCGAGCTTGCGCGCAGGATCAACGCGGACATGCCTCATCAGGTGGTTGCTCACGCGGTCTACGCGCTGAACGTTCAGGCCGGAAAAGGCGTTAAAGGCGCCAGGGTCCTGGTGCTGGGCGTCAGTTATAAAAAAGACGTGCCGGATACCCGGGAATCACCGGCCCTTGATATTCTTGTTCAGCTCAAGCAGATGGGCGCTCAGGTTTTCTACCATGATCCGCACGTTGATGACATTGCCCATGAAAAGCTCAAGCTCAAATCCCAGCCGCTTACGCGCGCGGGCCTGAAAAAAGCAGACTTGGTCATTCTTACCACTGACCATTCCGCTTTTGACTATGCCATGATCGCGAAGTCCGCACGGCTCATCTACGATACCCGAAACGCATTTCATAAATTTACCCAAAAGAACATCGTGAGGCTCTAAGTGAAGAAAAAAGAAATCTGTCTGATTACCGGGGGAGCGGGGTTTATTGGTTCCCATATCGCGGAAGCGCTTTCCAATAAAGGCTATCCGGTCCGCGTGCTGGACAATCTGTCCACCGGCAGTATGAAAAACCTCTCCGGTGTCAAAAACTTTCAAATGATCAAGGGGGATCTTCGCCGCGATTCGGATGTTCGCCGCGCGGTCAAGGGCGCGAGCTATGTTTTCCATCTGGGAGCCAACCGTGCCGTGCTGCGTTCGGTGGACGACCCCATGGACACCAACAACGTGAATGTCACCGGAACGCTGAGACTTCTGATGGCCGCCCGCGATGCCGGAGTGAAGCGCTTTATCTTTACTTCCTCATCCTCAGTCTACGGAAATACGCAGAAATTTCCCTCACGCGAAAACGACCTTCCCATGCCCGAGTCGCCTTACGCGGCTTCAAAAATCATGGGGGAGTATTACTGCAAGCAGTTTACCCGGCTCTACGGCCTTGAGACCGTCAGCCTGCGCTATTTCAATGTTTTTGGCCCGCGCCAGAATCCGGAATCGCGCTACTCCGCTGTCATTCCTATTTTCATTGAGTGCCTTCTGAAGAAAAAGAATCCTGAAATCCACTGGGACGGAAAACAGTCTCGCGACTTCTCCTACGTTGACAATGTTGTCTACGGCAATCTCTGCGCCATGAAAGCTCCCGGCGTGGCCGGTGAAGTCTTCAATATCGCGTGCCATGAGGAATTTTCCATTCTGGACATTCTCAACGCCCTGACAAAAATTCTGGGAGTTCCTCCGGTCAAGCCGAGGTTTTCTCCAAAGCGGGCGGGCGACGTGCGCCGCACCTACGCGGACATCAACAAAGCAAAAAGACTTCTCAACTTCAAGGTCCAGACACGTTTCTATCCCGGTCTTGAAAAAACCGTTGAATGGTTTTTGAAAGGACGTAAATCCTGATGAGCTCCCCAAAAACTATTCTGATTACCGGCGGCGCCGGTTTTATCGGCTCTCATTTCTGCGAGCGCTTTATCCGCAGCGGCTTTCGCGTCATTGTGGTCGACAACCTGATCACCGGCAGCCTGAAAAATATTGAGCCGCTCCGCAAGGAGCCTCGTTTCGAATTCATCAATCACAACATCAGCATGCACCTCACCATCGCAGGCCCCGTGGATTACGTCATGCACTTCGCGTCTCCGGCCAGCCCGATTGATTACCTGATGTATCCTATTCCGACCCTTAAAGTGGGGTCGCTTGGCACGCATAACGCGCTGGGTCTGGCCAAAGCCAAGAATGCCGCCTATATCCTGGCCTCAACGTCGGAAGTTTACGGAGATCCGCTGGTTCACCCGCAGTCCGAAGATTACTGGGGCAATGTGAACCCTGTCGGCCCCCGCGGCGTCTATGACGAAGCCAAACGCTTTGCCGAAGCCCTGAGCATGGCGTATTACCACAGCCACCGCCTGGACGTTAAAATCGTGCGTATTTTCAATACGTACGGCCCCAGAATGAGGCTCAATGACGGCCGCGCCATTCCGGCTTTTATCGGCAGCGCGCTCAAGAATGAGCCAATTCCCATTTTTGGCGATGGTTCCCAGACACGCAGTTTCTGTTATGTGGATGATCTGACCGAGGGGATTGAGCGCCTTTTGTTTTCCAATCTCAACGAGCCGGTCAATATCGGCAATCCGAATGAAATGACCCTGCTTCAGCTCGCGGAGAAAATCATGGAGATGACCGGCACCAAAAGCAAGATTGAGTTTAAACCGCTGCCCGTGGACGATCCCAAAGTCCGCAAGCCCGACATTACCAAGGCGCGCACCAAACTCAAGTGGGAGCCGAAGGTTTCTCTTGAGGAAGGACTGAAAAAAACCATCGCGTATTTTAAAGACTGCATCGCGGGTTAACCATGCCACAGAAGCGTTCTGCCATTATCACAGGCGTGACCGGCCAGGATGGTTCCTATCTGGCGGAGTTCCTGCTTGCCAAAGGCTATCGCGTGTTCGGCGTCATCCGCCGCTCCAGCACCCGTAACTTTGAGCGCATCGAACATTTGAAATCACGCATTGAACTGGTGCCCGCGGACCTTCTGGACCAGCTCTCCATTATCAACATCCTGAAATCCGTGAAACCTTCAGAGTTTTACAACCTGGCTGCGCAGTCTTTTGTGCCGACTTCGTTTTCCGAGCCAGTTCTGACGGGGGAGATCACCGCCCTTGGCGTCACCCGCGCGCTTGAGGCCATCAAGCTGGTGAACAAAAAAATCCGCTTCTACCAGGCTTCATCCAGCGAAATGTTCGGCAAAGTACAGCAGACTCCCCAGAATGAACATACGCCTTTTTATCCGCGCAGCCCGTACGGCGTTGCCAAAGTTTACGGCCACTGGATCACGGTTAACTTTCGTGAAAGCTACAATATGTACGCGGTCTCCGGCATTCTCTTTAACCACGAGTCGCCGCGCCGGGGCCTGGAATTCGTGACCCGGAAAATCAGCGACGGCGTCGCCAAAATACGCGCGGGGCTGAGCAGGAAACTCGAACTCGGAAACCTTGAAGCCAAGCGCGACTGGGGGTTTGCCGGTGATTACGTGGAAGCCATGTGGCTGATGCTCCAACAGCCCAAACCCCGGAACTTTGTCGTCGGTACCGGAAAAACACATTCGGTCCGTGAATTCGCTCAAATCGCCTTTGCCCACGCGGGTCTGGACTGGAAGAAGTACGTCAAGGTCAATGCCGCGCATTACCGCCCGGCTGAAGTCCATGCCCTTATCGCGGACCCCCGGGAAGCTTTCAAGGTTCTTAAATGGCGCCCTAAGGTCTCTTTTGAGCAGCTTGTGAAGATGATGGTGGACGCAGACCTTGAGCGATACAAGCTCCCCAAGAAAAGCAGGATTCCCGCTCAAGCGGAAGTATGATTCTGGTCACAGGCGCCGCGGGGTTTGTCGGTAAAACCCTTTGCGAGTACTTAACCAGCAGGAAATATAGAGTCCTCCCGCTTTCCCATGAAGGAACCACACCTGAAGAGCTTTCGGGCCCGCATCTGGCTTTTGATCTTTGCGATTTTTCCCTGGTTGAAAAAACCATACGCAGGTTCAAGCCCCGCGGAATTTTCCACCTGGCCGCCCAAAGCCTGCCAAGCGCGGCAGCCAAAGACCCGGCAGGAACTTTCGCTGCCAACACCCAGGCCACAATTTATCTGTTACGCGCCATACTCCGCCATTCTCCGAAAACCCGCCTGCTTTATGTTTCTTCCATCCAGATCTACGGCCGCCGTTTTCATGAGCGCCGGGCCATGAAAGAAAGCGATTGGGGATGGCCGGCCGAACCTTACGCGGCCAGCAAACAGCTGAGTGAGTGGGCCTGCATGGATTTTGTGCACCGCTTTGGCCTGGACGTGGTCGTGGTCAGACCCTGTAATCTGGTGGGGCCGGGGCAGAACCCTTCACTGGCATTCACCCAGTGGTGCCGTCAAATCGCAGCGGGAGAAAAGCAGGGAAAGCCAATCCGCCTTTCCGTCGGAAACCTGGGTGTTAAAAGAGACTTTCTTCACGCCCAGGACGGGGTCCGGGCCTTTGAAACAATTTACAGGAAAGGACAGCGTGGAAAGGTTTATAATGTCGCCTCGGGCAAAACCGTTTCGCTTGCCCGGTACTGCGCCTCGCTTTGCGGGCTGGCAAGCGTTCCTGTTTCTGTCGCAGTCGATAAAAACCTTGTGCGCAAAAACGATTATCCTGAAACGCGGCTGGATGTAAGCCGCATCAAGGCTTTCGGCTGGAAGCCCGCGAAATCCGCGAGGCTTGGCCTTGAAGAAGTGCTTGAAAACTGGAGAAACAAATGAGCTGTTTTCTTTCAATCATTATTCCCGCTTACAACGAGGCGGAAAGAATCGGCCCGACCCTGGACCAGGTCCTGGCCTTCACGGAGTCTTTTCCTCATCTCTGCGAAATCATCGTGGTCGACGACGGAAGCCAGGACGCTACGGCGGAGGTGGCTTCATCAAAACTCAAGTCTCCGGACCACCGCGTGCTGAAAAACGGACGTAATTACGGCAAGGGCTACAGTGTCCGCAGCGGCATGCTGGCGGCACAGGGCAAGTTCCTTCTTTTCACGGACGCGGACATGTCCACGCCCATTGAAGAAGTCACGGGGTTTATCGAAAAGCTCCAGAGCGATTACGACGTCGTCATCGGCTCAAGGGCCCTGAGCGCTTCAAACGTTGAGGTGCGGCAGAATTTTTTGCGTGAGGCCATGGGCCGCATCTTTAACCGCATCGCGCGCCTTCTCGCGTTTCAGAATGTCAAAGATTCCCAGTGCGGGTTCAAGTGCTTCACGCAAAAAGCGGCGCGCGATATTTTTTCCGCGCAGAAGCTGGACGGCTTCAGTTTTGACGCGGAAATTGTCTACCTGGCGCAGAAAAAAGGTTACCGCCTTCTGGAAGCGCCTGTGACCTGGAGAAACTCTCCCAACAGCCGTGTCCGTATTTTTTCCGACCCTCTCAGGATGTTCGCGGACCTGGTCAAGATCCGCTGGTATCACCGGAACCTTTGATGACAGCCCGGTTTCAAAATCTTGCTTTGTTTGCCATCCTGACCCTGGGCCTTTCCCTTCGTCTGTGGGGAATACATTTCGGTCTGCCGTTTCAGTACCACGCCGATGAGCCCATCGTGGTGAACCATGCCCTTGCATACGGCACCGGCGACCTGAACCCGCATTTTTTTAAAATCCCGCCTCTGGCAAGCTACCTGCTTTTCGGTTTTTATGGTATTTATTTTCTGGCCGGAAGCGCGGCCGGAATATTTCACAGCGTCCGGGACTTTGAGGTCCTTTTTTACCGGGACCCTTCTTCCTTTTACCTGATCGGCCGCATTATTCTGGGCGCACTGTGCGGGACCGCGGGCATTTACTGCCTTTACCGCCTTGCCCTCAGACTCGCGGGCAAACGCATCGCGCTGATCTCCGCCTTTCTCCTTTCTGTGTGCTTTCTGCATGTGCGTGACTCCCATTACATTTATCCGGACATGCCGCTGAACCTGATCCTGATCAGCTCTTTTTTTATTTTTATCCGCCTGGCAGAGTCCGGAGGATTGCGCTGGCATGCGTACTCCGGTGTGCTGATCGGCCTGGCAGTCGCCATGAAATACAACGGAGTCGCGCTCGCAGTGCCTTATCTTGCCGCTGCTTTTGGCCGTGATAGAAAACTGAATTTTGCAGCCTGCGCCATGGCAGGCACGGTCTCGCTCATTGTTTTTTCGGCCCTGAACCCTTTCTGGATTTTTGATGCCCGCACCTTTTTTGCTGAAATCCACCAGCAGTCTCAGGCGCAGACAGGGACGGGACTTCTTCATCTCATGGAGTATTCCATGCCGGGGGCTGTAGGCTGGCCGCTCCTGATCGCAGGGGCCGCCGGCGTTCTTCAAGCCCTTTCGGACCGTAAGGAACAGGGGCACCAGCCCATCCTCGCCTGGTTTGTGCTGGGGTATTTTATCCTGCTCTGGAAAGCGGGAGAGCATTATGACCGTTACGTGCTTCCGGTCCTTCCGTTCTGGCTTTTCTTTGCCGCGCTGTTTCTGGATAAATTCAGCAAACGGTTTACCGGGGGCCGCACACTGGGGCTCGCTGTTCTTGTACTGGCTGCCGCGCTTCCGCCGCTGGCCAAGTCCATTTATTTTGACCGCCTGATGTCCCAGAAAGATACGCGCACGCTGGCCCGGGAATGGATTGAGAAGGAAATTCCGCCCGGAAGCGTGATTGCCGTTGACTGGGACTTTTATATGCCCCGTCTTTCTTTTGACCGCATTCAGCTGGAAGAAAAAAAAGCGCAGGTGCAGGCAGGCGGGGAAGGTCTTTCCGGGGCGCAGGCCCGCAAGCTGGATTATCTTCTGGGAAATTCCTCCGGCCCTTCCTACCGCCTCTATTTTTTGTCTTCGAATCCGGAGAACAGCCGCACGCTTTTCTCGCGCCCCGTGGTCGCGTTTGACCCGGCCGCTTTACGGGAAAAGGGCGTTCAGTACGTGCTTCGCGCAAGAGTACCGCGCCCGGCTCTTGACCAGACCTTCTGGCCTGAGCTTGAAAAACAGGCTGCTCTGGTTAAAACCTGGACGCCTTACAAGGCTTTGGAGCGTATGCTGCCCTTTGATGACCAGCCTTTGACCGGCGGGCCTTTTCTCTGGACTGAATTGAGCGCCCGGGAACGCAACGGAATGCCTATAGAACTGTATAAACTTCAACCTTGAGTGGAACGGGCCAGCCCCGTACAATACTCCCTTTACCATACCAAGGAGCTTTCAGCATGAGCAGTAAACCCTGGGTCACAATTGTGTTACCCGCATTCAACGAAGAAGAAGCCATTGCCAAGGTCATTGACGATGTCAATGCCTCCATGAAACGCACTTCCCATGCCTATGAAATCCTTGTGGTCGATGACTGCTCCAGCGACAGGACAGCAGAAATCGCGGAGTCCAAAGGCGTACGCGTGGTCCGCAGAAAAGTCCAGGGCGGATCCGGGTCTTCACGCCGTACCGGCATTTTAGAATCGCAGGGCGACATCATTGTCATGCTCGACGCCGACGGCTCCTATGAGGCCGGAGACATTCCCACGCTTCTTCAGTATTTCCCTGATTATGACCAGGTGAACGGCGCCCGGACCACAGAAGAGGGTACCCTGAAGTTCCTGCGCATGCCAGCCAAGTGGATCATCCGCCAGCTGGCTTGCTACCTGACCAAGACACGCATTCCAGACCTGAATACAGGGCTGAAGGCGTTTAAAAAAGACATCATGAAGAAATACCTCTGGGTCCTGCCGGACGGCTTTTCCTGCGTCACCACCATGACCCTGGCTTTTCTGTCCAATGGCTACGCGGTCAAGTACGTGCCGACCAAATACCACAAAAGAATCGGAAAATCCAAGTTTCACCCAATCAAGGACTCTGCCAATTACATGAACACGGTGGTACGCATGGTCATGTATTTCAAACCGCTGCGCGTGTTCGGCCCGGCCACGCTTTTTCTTGCCGGCTTCGCCATTATCAAATCGATTCTGAGCCTGATGTACACCAGCACGCTTCAGGAGTCAGACATCATCATTTTCATGACGGCCATTATTCTGGCCGCCCTTGGGTTGATCGCGGACCTGATCGTTTCTTACCATAACCGCGGTTAATTTTTTCCGCCTATGAAGCAGAAAAATTTCTGGTTTTTTCTGGCTTTCGCGGCCGTGATCCTGGCTTTTTTCTGGGATCTCGCCGTCCTTAAACAGGCCTTTCTCTCCGGCGACCACCGCGAGCAGCAATATCCCTGGGCAAAATTTTATCAGGAGCAGATCCGCCAGGGCATGCTCCCATGGTGGACCACGGACATCCAGTCCGGCTTTCCCATTCTCGCAGAGGGACAGATCGGCGCGTTCTACCCGCTGAACTTTCTTTTCTTTTTCTTTCTTCCCGTAAAAATCGCCTACAACTACATCATCCTGTTTCAGTACTGGCTGGGCGCGGTCTTCATGTTTCTTTATCTCCGCCGCAGAAACCTGTCGCAGGCCGCGTCCTTTTTCGGCAGTCTGGCTTTTTTATTCGGCTCCACGCAGGGTGGTTATTTTTACTACAATTACATTTCGCAGAAGACCGTGATCTGGCTGCCTCTGACCCTGATCCTGGTGGACCGACTCGAGAATAACCGGAAATGGCAGGACGCTTTCTGGCTCGCCGCTGTATTTGCCGTTCAGATCTTTGCCGGTTATCTGCAGGTCGCGATTTACTCTGTTTTCTTCACTTCGCTTTATTTTCTGTGGCGCTGGGCAGCCGCAAGATCTTCACGCTTTATATGCCTTTTCGCGCTGGCAGGGGGGCTTGGAATTTTCTTTTCGCTGGCCCAGCTGCTGCCGACTTATGAACTCAGCCTTTTGTCCTCGCGTGCCAATGCCGCCAAAGGCCTGGCCTACGTCGGCTCCATGACGCCC